>NZ_CANCWK010000047.1:0-12838 GCF_947381495.1 Limosilactobacillus galli
AATGTCTTAACTGGCGCACACCAATCGAGATCTTCCTGCTTAATTTACGTCATTAAATTCGTTCAAGTTATTTCTTGTAATCTGCCAATTACATTAAATCTTTTGAGGTGATTTGATGCGACTAGAATTACAAGTCGAAGGGCGTGAATCACCAAGATCGGTGGTTCACGCCCTTTTTTCGTCTGCAATACGTATCGTTATTGACTGCTTACGTTTCAAAGGCCGTGGATTGTCAGCGGATGGTTGAGAAAACGGTCGAAAAGTGGGGCCACCTCGACTACGCCGTCAACGATGCTGGTATCAGCGGCCGCTTCGCTCCCTTCGACCAGCTCAAGATTGAGGAGTTCGACAAGGTCATGACCGTGGACTTCCGGGGAACAATGCTATCCCTGCACGCCGAGATCCAGCAGTTCGTCAAGCAGGGCAAGGTCGGCTCTGTCGTTAACATCAGTTCCAATGGGGCCATGCTCGCGGCCGACACCATGTCACCGTACATCACTGCCAAGACGGCCGTAATTGGGCTGACTAAGTCGGTGGCTCTGGACTACGCCGACACCAAGATTCGGGTTAACTCCGTCGCTCCAGGGACAGTGCACACAGCCATGACGGCTCCCGTCTTTGATGACCAGACGCCGGGCAGCTTTGGCCAGCAGCTGAAGAAGATGCTCCCCGCCAAACGCTACGGTGAGCCGCAGGAGATCGGCCAAGCCGCTTACTTCCTGGCTTCGGACAATGCCTCCTACATCAACGGGGCCGTGCTGGTAGCCGACGCGTGCGGCTCGGTTGGTACGAAGGACTAATCATCAGGTGACATTTTAGAAAGGACAATGAATTATGGACCGCTTAAAAGATAAAGTTGCGATTATTACCGGGGGTACCCACGGAATCGGGAAGGCCATTGCCCAAGCCTACGTTGACGAAGGCGCTCAGGTGGTCATCACGGCACCCACGGAAGACCAGGGCCAGGCCGCTGCTGAAGAGCTCGGGCCCCAGGCAACCTACATCAAGCAGGATGCGGCGAGCGAAAACGATTGGCGAAACCTGATTGACCAGACGATGGCGAAGTTCCAACATTTGGACATCCTTGTCAATAACGCCGGCCGGGCGCCCAAGGTAGTGCCGATTACCGAGGAACCGCTGGATGACTGGCAGAAGGTAATGGACCTCAACCTGACCGGGGTCTTCCTGGGCATGAAGTACGCCATGCAGGCGATGAAGGAAAACGGTGGCGGCTCGATCATCAATATGGCCAGCGTCGAGGGGATCGTTGGGGCCCCGAATGGCGATGCCTACAATGCCTCCAAGGCCGGGGTGCGGCTGCTGACCAAGACCGCGGCCCTGGATGCGGCAACGCACCGCTGGGGTATCCGGGCCAATGCTGTCTTCCCCGGGGTAATCGATACCGGGATCCTGACTCCTGACGAGCTGAAGCAGTTTGACGGGATCACGCCGCTGGGCCGTGTTGGAAAGCCCGAAGACATCGCCCCGATCTGTGTTTACCTGGGATCGGACGAATCCTCGTTTGCCGCGGGTGCCGACTTTGTTATCGATGGCGGCTATACCGCTCAGTAGTTTTCATCCTGAATAGTAGCCAGCAATTTCTCCTTACTTATTGATAACCGATGGCGATACATCCTACGACCACCCGGCTGTTGAGAAGACTGTTCGAATTAATGATCCTAATAAATAATCCCCGACCCACAAACACAGACAGTGGATTGGGGATTATTTTATTCTTCACAGCCCCAGGTAGCGGTCCTTGATCATCTCGGCCTTCTTAGCGTGGTCCTCGGGATAGATGAAGCTGTAGTCGATCCCGAGTTTGGCCAGCTCATCGAGGATCGGCCGCTTATACTCGGCGGGGATGATGTACTTCTCCTTCTCGTTGGGGTTGTCAGGGTTATAGAGGCTGAGAATGTCGATTGCCATCTGTGCCTGCCGTTCGACCTCGGCGTAATCAATATTAACGGAGCGGTCGTATTCGTCGCCGATGAAGGGAACGAAGAGGAAGAGCCCCTGCTGATTCTCCATCCGCCGGCTCATCCGCTTAATCGTGACGATCTTGGGCACGATCAGTTCGAGCGGGTTCAGTTTGTTGGCGAAGCTCGGAATGTCCCGCTTGGCCTCCTCAAACAGGCGGAGAAACGGCAGTGTCTGGAGGTCGTGCTTGAATGCAGCGAAGTAGTTGGACTCCTCGCTATCGAAGTAATTCAGGTAGTCGTCGCTCCAGAGGCGGTGCTGCTGGGCAATGTAGCTGTTGTCGAGTTGGTAGAAGCTCTTGATGGCCTGAAAGAAGGCACTCTTGTCGGCCATCGACTGCCGGGCCAGCGATGATTCGAGCTGCATCTCGTTAGAAAAGGCGTTCTTCTTGAAGTAGTCGTGATTGGTCAACCCCCGCTTGACCTTGTATTCAGCAATCAGGTTTGGCCAGCCCTGTTCCTCTAACATTGCGGCCAGTTTGTCGTGGTTGGGGCGGTCCTTATAGATGTAAACCTCCCCGTTGCCCTGGCCGCCCTTGACTGCGAAGAAGAGGGCGATCAGGGGGTTAGTACTGACGTCGAGCAGGCGGGTCGGCAGGTGGTAGTGCTCCATTAGGGCCATCCGCTCGAAGTTGGTCCGGCACTTCTCGAAGAGCTGGGGGTCCGCCATCAGGAAGTCATTGAACATGTTGTCCTCGTTGTCGAGGAGCTTCCGACTGCGGAAGACGGACGGCAGGGTATTGGAGAAGGCGTCGTCCTGCCCCCGGAAGTAGTAGTTATGTTTCTTATTATTGATGAGTTTTTCGATTTCTTCGATATAATCGGAAACGGTCTGAATGGTATGAATCATCTGGCATGTCCTCCCTGTGTGAAACTGACGTCGCTTTCATTGATAATGATATATTTCACATAAGGTGAAAGCAAGGGATCTACCACGGTCCTATAGAAAAAGCGGCCGAAAGAAGTGTTCCTTTCAACCGTTTCGATTAGTTATTGTGCCTTAACATGTAGTGGGTCAGGCAGGCGGCGTTGGCCAGGGTAACAACCGCGATAGAGATTGTAAAGGTGGCAAACGACGGCCAAAGACTTGCTGCCAGGAAACCCGCAATGGTCGTGGCAATGAAGAAACCCACCACCCGACCGTTGATGATGATCCGGTTATAGCGGTTGGCCAGCCAGAGACCGATGTAGAAGAGGAAAATCCCGCCGTAGAGGCAGGAAGCTGTGAAGAACGGCTGGGCGCTTTCCTCGCTGATGAACTTTAGCGCGACGGTGAAGAGACTGATGCCGAACAGGATGAAGTAGTGGAGGTAGATCATCAGGTTACCGGTCCGCAGGCCAAGGATTCCGCTGAAGGCCCGGACGGTCTGCCGGTCGACGTGGTTGGTCGCCTGGTGGTAGACGATCAGGTACTGCAGGCAGAGAGTCAACTAGAGCAGGCTGGCTGCGGTGAAGAACGTGGCCAGGTGGCGGTCAAAGGTGGCCGCGAAGGCGTTGGACATGTAGAGCACAATGACCATGTCGATGAATGAGAAGGTGATATTGGTCCACGACGACTTGCCATAGCGGTTGGTGAACACCATCTGGACCATCCAGGAGTTGATGAAGACGATCACCACCAGGGCGAAGATGGCCAGAGTGATGGGACTCAGGACGCCGCTGTGCAGGTGGTGGATGAGGCTGGTTGCGCGGGAAATCATGTAGACAAAGACGAGGTCGTAGAAGAGCTCGATCAGTGACACCCGCTTGGTTAAGGGATTATCCATTACGATACCTCCTAAAGTTAATCTTAAGGTTATTTTACCATCTTCAACCATGGCTTTACTTATTTAGTAAATTTTGGGTGGGGACCGTGATAGAATGGTAAGTAACAGCGGGATGGGCCCGCAATACTTACTGAAAAAGAGGGATGCGGCATGGCAACAATCAAGGAAATTGCGGAGAAGGCGGGCTTTTCGTCGGCAACGGTCTCCCGCCTGCTGAATAACGACCCGAACCTGTCAATTGCCCCAAGCACGCGGAAACGGATTATGACGGCCGCGGAGGAGTTGGGCTACTGGAACGACCACCGCAAGCAGGACACGATCCGGCCGACGATTGCCCTCCTGTACCGTGTTGACATCAAGGAGCAGCTTCAGGATGAGTACTTCTCTTCACTGAAAGATGCTCTCTTGGCAGTGATTAAGCAGGCGGGGATGCAGGTCGAAGTATTTGAACACATCACCGACCTGGTGAAACGCGCCGCTGATTTTCAGGGCTTCATCGGAGTGGGGGCCCACCGTCTGACCAAGCAGAAACTAATAACCCTGCATGATGCGTTGCCCAATGGGGTCTTCGTTGACATCAATCCCGCCCCCGAGATGTTTGATTCCGTTCGGCCTAACCTAACCCTGACGATTCGGGATGCCCTCCAGCGGCTTATTGCGGCCGGTAAGCACCGAGTTGGTTTTATCGGTGGGGTTGGTCTTAACTTTGACCAGGTTCAGCGGCCTGACATTCGGGAGATGGCTTTCCGGGAATTTACCAGTATCAACGCTGGGATTACTGAAGCCTCGATGTTTGTCGGTGGTCCCTTCAACATTGAGAATGGCTATGCGCTGGGGAAGCGGGCACTGGATGAGTGTGCTGACCACCTACCGGAAGCCTTTATCGTCGCCTCCGATACACTGAGCGTCGGGGTCCTGCAGGCCTTCAACGAGGAGGGGGTCATTGTGCCCCGGGATACTGCGGTGATCAGCATTAACAATAGCGAGGTAGCGTGGTATGTTTCGCCGCCGCTATCTTCCTATAACATCAACCAGGAAACCCTTGGCCGGATGGCAGTCAAGCTCCTTCAAGATTTGATTGTTCATCCGGGACGGCCGCACGTCCACCTGACCGTCAACACCGACCTAGTAATCCGAAAGAGTTTTACAAACGAATAATGAGAAGGCGTGGCTGACTGACCACGCTTTTTTACTGCCCTTCAAGTAAAAGATTTATTTAATTTAATAAATACTTTACTAAAATTGTGTAAAGAACTATACTATTTACTGTAAACGGTTACATGATTTTTAGCAAAGATAGCTTTTAGGAGGTCAGGTTTTTATGGCAAAGGGTCATAAATTAACGGCCAAGCAGTGGATCTCACGCGCATCCTTCTGCTTTGGTAACGTTGGTCACTCGGCATTTTACGGGGTAATGAGTACTTACTTCATTATCTTCGTCACCGGTGGCATGTTTAATGGTTTGGCAAAGTCGGTTGCCGACAAGTTGATCGGACTGATCACTGGTTTGATTGTGGCGGTCCGGATCCTTGAACTGGTTATCGACCCACTCTTGGGGAACATCGTCGACAATACCAAGACCCGGTGGGGAAAGTTCAAACCCTGGATCATGATTGGTAACATCGTCAGTATCATTCTATTGCTGATCCTGTTCACCGGGATCTTCGGCCTGGCTAAGGTCAACTGGGTCCTGTTTGCGATCCTGTTCGTGATCATCTTCATCTGTTTCGATATCTTCTACTCATTCTCCGATGTCTCTTATTGGGGCATGGTTCCAGCACTGAGTGAAGACTCCGAGGAACGTGGGGTTTACACCTCATTGGGAGCCTTTGCCGGAACGATTGGTTGGAACGGGCTGACCATTATCGTGGTTCCAGTCGTAACGTTCTTTACCTACCTGGCAACGGGCCAGCACAAGGAAGGCCCAATTGGCTGGTTCGCCTTCGCAGCGATTGTTTCGTTGGTGGCCCTTCTGAGTGCCCTGGCGGTTTGCTTCGGAACTAAGGAAAAGCACAACATCATCCGGAACTCCGCCCAAGACAAGACGACCATCCGGGAAGTCTTTTCTGCCATCTTCCACAATGACCAGATTCTCTGGCCAAGTCTGGCATACCTCCTGTACTCATGTGCGTATGTCATCACTAATGGTGTTCTCTTCTACCTGTACAAATTCGTTATCGGTAAGCCTGGTGAATTCTGGATCGTTGGGGTTATCGCCACGATCATCGGTTTCTGCACCAGCCCACTCTTCCCGATTTTGAACAAGTACATCCCGCGGAAGTGGCTGTTCACGGCGGGCCAAGTTTCAATGTCACTCGCCTACATTATCTTTATCTTCTTCCGGTCCAACGTCTTCATGATGGACCTCGGGCTGGTACTCTTTAACATCAACTTCGCCCAGTTGGTAACGGTTCTGACCTTGACCGATGCCATTGAATATGGCCAATTGAAGAACGGGCAGCGGAACGAAGCAGTTGTTCTGGCGGTCCGGCCAATGATCGATAAGCTGACCGGTGCGATCTCCAACGGACTGGTTGGTTACATTGCCATCGCTGCTGGAATGACCGGTACAGCCACGGCTGCTGATATGACAGCCCACGACATTCGGACTTTCGATAGCATGGCCTTCTACATTCCACTGGCATTTGCGATCTTGGCAATCGTTGTCTTCTTAACAAAGGTTACCCTGAGTGAAAAGAAGCACGCCGAGGTTGTCGAAGAACTGAAGGACAAGCTGGCTGCCGGTGATGATAGTGCTGCTCCATCTGCTGGTACTGATAACGTCGGGGCGGCCGATACTACTACCAAGGCCACGACGATCTATGCACCGGTCGATGGTAAACTGGTACCGATGAAGGACGTTGTTGACCAAGACGGCGAAGTCTTCCCTGGGAAGGGCTTCGCTATCCAGCCGATGAGCAATCACATCTACGCACCATTTGATGGCCAGATCCGCTTCACCTTTGGGACCCGGCACGCCTTCGGAATTGTCTCCGATGACGGTCTCGAACTGTTGGTTCACATTGGGGTCGGTACCGTCAACATGCGTGGTGAAGGTTTCGTCAGTCACTACAACGACGGTCAGGTTGTCAAGAAGGGAGAACTGCTCTTCGACTTCGACCGGCAACTGATTCAGAATTCTGGTTACCAGGATACCGTGGTCAACTTCTTCACCCAACCACACCGGGTCGAAGACGTTACGCCAATCGACTACGGCAGTGATATTAAGCATGGCGATCAGGTAACAACGGTTAAATTTAAGTAAGGAAGGCAATTGTTATGGGTAAAAAGAAACTTCCCCGTTTTCTCTACGGCGGTGATTATAATCCGGAACAGTGGCCGGCCGACACGTGGGCTCAGGATATCCAGATTTTCAAACAGGCGGACATCAATTCGGCCACGATCAACGTGTTCTCCTGGGCCCTTCTTGAACCGCAGGAGGGCCAATACGACTTCACGAAGCTCGACCGGATCGTGGACGAATTATCTGCGGCGGGTTTTGACATCGTGATGGCAACCTCCACAGCGGCCATGCCAGCCTGGATGTTCAAGAAGTATCCGGCGGTGGCCCGGGTGGACTACCAGGGACGCCGGCACGTCTTCGGTCAGCGGCACAACTTCTGCCCAACTAGTCCGGACTACCAGCGGCTCGCCAGTGGGCTCGTCACCCAGCTGGCCAAGCGCTACGGTGATAATCCACACATCGTGGCCTGGCACGTCAATAACGAATACGGCGGTAACTGTTACTGCGATAACTGCGCCGCGGCCTTTCGTGAATGGCTGAAGCAACGTTACCAGACCCTCGACAACCTGAACCGGGCCTGGAACATGAATGTCTGGAGTCACACCATCTATGACTGGGACGAGATCGTTGTGCCGAACGAACTCGGTGACGCCTGGGGCCCCGAGGGAACCGAGACGATTGTAGCGGGCCTTTCAATTGACTACCTGCGTTTCCAGTCCGATGCTATGCTTAACCTGTTTAAGATGGAAAAGCACATCATCGAACAGTACGCCCCGGACATTCCGGTAACGACCAACTTCCACAGCCTACCGAATAAGATGGTGGACTACCAGAAGTGGGCCCGCGAGCAGGACATTATTTCCTACGACAGCTACCCGGCCTATAATATGCCAACCTACCAACCGGCCTTTCTCTACGACCTGATGCGGACTCTGAAACACCAGCCATTTATGCTGATGGAATCAACCCCGGCCCAGGTTAACTGGCAACCGTATAGTCCTCTCAAGCGGCCCGGCCAGATGCGGGCTACTGAATTGCAGGCGGTGGCGCACGGGGCGGATACCGTCCAGTTCTTCCAGCTGAAGCAGGCCCTCGGTGGCTCAGAGAAATTCCACAGTGCCGTGATCGCCCACTCCGGTCGGACGGACACCCGGGCCTTCAAGGAAGTTGCCCGGCTAGGACACGACCTCAAACGGGTTGGATCCGTGGTTAAGGGCGCCGGGGTTCACGCCAAGGTCGGTATCGTCTTTGATTGGAGCAACTTCTGGTCATTTGAGTACGTCGACGGTATCACCAAGGACCTCCAGTATGTCCCAATTATTCTGGACTACTACCGTCAGTTCTATAAACGGAACATCCCGACCGACGTGATCAGTGTCGATGACGACTTCAGTCAGTACGACCTGGTCGTTGCTCCGGTCCTCTACATGGTCAAACCGGGCCTGGGCAAGAAGATTGAGAACTACGTTGCGGCGGGCGGCCACTTCATGACCAGCTTCATGTCGGGGATGGTTGATTCATCCGACAACATCTATCCGGGTGGATACCCTGGCCCACTGAAGAAGGTCACCGGTGTCTGGGTTGAAGAAAGCGACGCGGTTGTACCAGGCCACCAGACCAAGATTACGATCGATGGCCAGGAACACGCGGCCCACTTAATCTGTGACCTGATCCACCTGGAGGGCGCCAAGTCGCTCGGTGAGTACGCCAACGAATTCTACGCTGGCACCCCGGCCGTCACGGAGAACAAGTTTGGCCGCGGGACCGCCTGGTACGTCGGCAGCCGCCTGGACCACGATGGCCTGTCATCAGTGATTGACCGCGCGGTTACGGCCAGCGGGATAACGCCACTGACCGATCAGCCGACGGAAGTGGAGATCACCAAGCGGGTCACCACGGATGGGCAACCGCTGTACTTCGTTCTGAATATGAGCAATGACCAGCACGAATTGCCGCTGAAGTTCCGTGGCTACCGGGATCTCCTGACTGACCAAACTGCTCGTCCAACACTAAATGGCTGGGATGTTGAAATCCTGACCAAGTAACTTTCTGCAAACTTTGCTAATATAACTTACACGAAAAGTGCGCACGAGACGGAATCCCGTGCGCGCTTTTTAAGTTGAATATAATAAAATGGGGCTGTGACTTAAGTCCGTTATATAAATCAAAAGTCAACAGCGCGTTACACAAATGGCCTCAAGCATTCGGGAAACCCGAACGCCTGAGGCCATTTGTGCTCGCGGGGGTGTGAAGACGAAGTCGTAAACGACTTCTGTCACACTCCCATTTGTTTGATTATGCTGGAGCAACTTCAGTATTAGTCTTCTTAGGAATCTTCAAGAACATTCCGGTGATGACGGCCAGGATGGTAACGAGGAACGGGAAGAAGGTCCACGGGATGAACCGCAGCGGGTTGACCTGGAGTGCGCCGGCGATGAAGACCCCGGAAACACTCCATGGAATGATGGCGTTGACCGCGGCCCCGGCATCGTTCAGGATCCGGGTGAGGAACTTCCGCTTGAGTCCCAGCTTATCAAATGATTTAAGGAAGGACTGACCAGGTAGGATGATGGCGAGGTAGTGTTCACCGACGATCAGGTTGACCCCGACACAGGTGATGGCAGTTGCCAAGGTGAGCCGACCTGGTGTTTGAATAGCCGCTGAGATGTGATCAATGATGGCGCCGATGATGTTGAACTTGATCAACAGACCACCGAGGGCCAGGGCAAAGACAATCAGGGCCAGCGAGGTCAGCATGCTGGCAATCCCACCCTTAGAAAGAAGGGTATCGATGGTCTTATCCCCGGTGTGGGAAACAAAGCCCATCATGATGGTTTTAGTGATGGTGCTGATACTGGTAGCTGGGGCGTGGATCCAGCCGAGCAGGGTGGCAAAGAGGGAGCCGAGCCCCAAGGATGGAATGGCGGGAACTTGCAGAATTGCCAGGATAACCAGGAGGAGGACCGGCAGGAGAGCCCAGCCGGAGATCCAGAAGCCGTTGGCAAGCCCGTGCATCATCTGGTGGACGGCATTGAGACTGACGCTGCGGGAGTTGAAGCCGAGAATGGTGTAGAGGACGAGGCAGATGGCCCAGGCGGGGATGTCCGTGATCATCAGGGCCTTGATGTGTTCGTAGATGCTGATCTTACCGACGCTGGCGGCGAGGTTGGTGGTTCCAGACAGCGGGGAGATGTTGGATCCGCAGAAGGCACCGGAGACGATGACTCCAGCAGTTAGTCCGGGGTTGATCCGGAGAGTGGCCCCGATCCCGATAAAGGCGATCCCCATGGTCGAGACAGTGGTGAATGAACTTCCGCAGGCGACCCCGACCAGGGTGCAGACGATAAAGACGGTTGGCAGGAAGAACTTTACGGAGATGATCTTAAAACCGAAGTACATGATGGTGGGGATGGTTCCAGAGAAGATCCAGGTGGCGATCAGCACCCCGATGGAGAGGAAGATGATCAGCGGATCAACGCCGGCCCGTAGTCCACTGCGCATGCCATCCATGACAGTGTCCCACGAAAAGCCACGCAGCCGACCGTAGATAGCCAGCAGGGTGAAGGCGATGAATAGTGGTGCCTGCGGTTCCTGCTGCCTGATGATAATCAGGTAGCCGAGGATGCACAGGATAACGATCAGGACAATGAGACTTTCGCCAAAGCCAAGGACAGGTTCGTCCTGATGGCGGCGTTTTTTAAGTAGATTCATTTTGAATTTCCTCCCTAATAGATCTAAACGAAAAAAGCCAGCTAGATATGAGACATTGCTCAATCTAGCTGGCGCTATATAGCGAATAGCCTGATCTGGTCCTCTTGCTAGATTGATAACACCTAGCAAAAGTTAGTTAAACACAACCCTGCTTAGGTGCGAACGTCTCTGCCCGCACCCGTTAGTGCAGACATTAATTGCGGTCAGCAGTGTTGTTATAATACATGGTTGTGTTTAACATTGATTGAATCATTACCATTCGTTCCTTTCGATATTTGTTGCCATTATTAAAACATTCTCATTTTAGTTTGTCAATTCCTAATTTAAAATTAATCTTAGATTCTGGATACCTAAGTTTTATTCGGGTACCGAAAACTGTGCCGTTAATGATTAAGAAAATTATAAAGGAATGTACACAATTTAAAAGATGGACTATAATAGACAATGAAAGGAAGCATAATCATGGAAATTAATGAAGATGCTCTTAAGAACTTCCAAAACTCGAAGTTTGATTTTGTTGATGCTAAGGGTAACGATGTTGACTACAACAATCTGACTGATGACGTAACGTACACGCTACGGGACGGCAAGACAGTTGTTGAAGATGACATGAAGGCTCAAGACGTTGTTGACACTATCAACAATGAGTATGGTAGGACTTTGAATGTCTGATTTAATAACTGAATATGCTAACTTCACTAATCTTCCCAGACATTACTTGGGAAGATTTTTCATTTTAAAGCTAAAAGAAGCGGGATAGTATTTGCCCCGCTTCTCTACTTATAAGTAGTTAATTACTATTCGAACTGCATACCGCCATCGCACAGGATGGTCTGGCCGGTGATATAGTCGGCCTTATCACTGGCCAGGAATTCAACGACCTTAGCGACGTCATCGGGATCGGAAAGCTTGTTGAGGGCGATTAATGACTCGTAGTCGCTCATCTTCAGTCCCTGATCTTCAGCGATCTTACGCATCATTGGTGTGTTGACGATGCCAGGAGCGTAGGCGTTGACAGTGATTCCCTGCTTGGCCAGGTCACGAGCGGCAACCTGGGTCAGGCCACGAACCGCAAACTTGGTGCTGGAGTAGAGAAGCTCGTTCTTGTTGCCCCGCACCCCGGCTTGCGAGGTAGCGTTGATGATCTTACCAATGATTTCCTTGTCGTGCCGCGGCTTCTTTTCGAACTGCTCAAGGGCGGCCTGGATTCCCCACATGTCACCGGCAACGTTGACGTGCATGACCTTATCGAACATCTCGGGGGTGACGTCCTTGATGCGGGTGACTGGACCCAGGCCGGCATTATTAACGAGAACGTCGAAGCCGCCGAAGTGGTCGGCCGTCTGTTTAACAGCGGAGAACATCTGGTCACGGTCAGCGACGTTAACGGTAACGGCCAGGGCGTCACCGCCCGCATCCTTGATCTCTTTGGCAACCTGTTGGGCGTTGTCACTGTTTAGATCGGCAACACTGACCGCAAAGCCAGCCTTGGCGAGCCTCTCAGCGATTGCCTTACCGATTCCTTGACCAGCACCTGTAACCATTGCAACCTTAGTCATATTGATAGCTTCCTTTCTTTAGAGTTAGACAAACATCGCTTACACTGTCTAGCATAGTCTTGTCCGAAAGGTGTGTAAACGATTTCGGCTGATAAAAGGTAAACTAACTGTTGCAATTATGTTACGAGGGGTCTATAGTACTTAACTGTTGTGTTTCAAAAGCATAACATGATTTAACTAGACCAAAGTTGTTTTTCACAAGCTGTCGAGCTGTAGAGCTTGACAGCTAGTTCTAAAAACTACATGAAATTTAATTCATGTTTATCCTTGATAAAATAACGATGGGATAGTACAATAGATATTGCTGTTGAGGCAGTTGATGATTTTGCTTCTTACTAAGTTGTAATTAGTTGTTGACTTCTTGATAGTAATCAGGTATTATAAATATGCTGACTTGTGACGAGCGATCTTCAATGGTTGCTTCAAAAAGTTAATAAAAGCTATTGACAAGTTATTAAGTCAGATGATACAATGAATACGCTAAATAAGCAGTAACTTATTTAGCAAGGTAGACCTTTGAAAACTGAACAAAGTTTTGACGAACTAAATGTGTAGGGTCTTCAATCACTTCGGTGATTA
>NZ_CANCWK010000048.1:0-12669 GCF_947381495.1 Limosilactobacillus galli
CCCTAACGGGCGCTAAAGGGGCCTATCCATCCCATGACTAAAGTCACGGGATTTCCGGCCAAACATCATTAAATAAAGCGATGGCTGAAGGGTTAACTTCGGTCATCGCTTTATTACTTTTCATTGTCCTGTTCATCGGCAGTCCCGTAACGGCTTTGCTCAGCAATTCGGCTGCTCCGATGCTTATGTTCGTGGATGAAACGGTCCTCAGCCGCAAAAATTCCCAGGAAATCCATGAAGTTCCGCCGGCAGGACTCCTTAAACTTGTCCCAATTAAACTTTGCCATTTTCTCGCCCTCACTTGTTATTACTAACATCATTTTATGTGCTCGCCTTAGGGCTGTCAAAAAAGTTATCAGTCGCGCAAACGGTTGCACATATCGATAAAAAGTGTGCTAGAATAGTAGTTGTACATTAAAGCGCTTACTTTTCAAGGAGGTTTTTGATAATGGATATTGCACAGGTTCCATTTGGACATTTCAAGGATGAACCAGTTACTAAGTATGTTTTAACCAATGACAACGGTGTACAGGCCGGGATACTCGACTTCGCCGGACTGCTCCAATCATTCAAGGTCCCAACCAAGGACGGTGGCAAGGCCGACATGGTCCTGACCTCAGAAAACCTGGACGAGTTTACCAACAACGGCTTCTGCACCAACCGCTTGATCGGCCGGGTTGCTGGCCGGATCGCTCATGGTGAATTCAAGGTCTTCGGCAAGGACTTCAAGCTGGAGCAAAACGAAGGGGAGAATACCCTGCACGGTGGTACCAACGGTTTCTACAACCACATCTGGCACGTCGACAGTACCGACGTCAGCGATGACCGCGCTTCGATCACCCTTAGCCTGACCCTGAGTGAAAAGGATGACACCTTCCCTGGCACCATCCATGTCACGGCTACCTACACGCTGGATGACGATGACAACCTGACCCTGAAGTTTGCGGCTACGACCGACTCCGACACCATCTTCAACCCAACCAACCACACTTACTGGAACATGGCACATGCAGATGCCAAGACGGTTGACGATCTGACCCTGCAAGTCAACTCCAAGTATCACTTAGCAGTTGACGGCGGCAAGATCCCAACTGGGGAAAAGGTCGCTAACGCCGGCACCCCATTTGATTTTGAAAAGCTAACCCGTCTCGGTGACGCCCTGAAGAAGATGGCTTCCACCAAGGAGAATGGTTTTGATGATATCTGGGAAGTTGAACCGAGCTTGACGAAGCCGGTGGCAACCCTGGAAGACAAGGCTAGCGGCCGGAAGATGGAACTATACTCTGACCGTAACGGTCTGGTGATGTACACCATGAACTCTGACGACAAGGCCGTCTACAACCACGGCCAGGTTCACCCGCACCTCGGGATTGCCATGGAAGCACAGACCCTGCCTGACGCTCCCCACCATCCAGAATTTGGTGACATCACCCTGCGGCCAAATGAAGAAAAGACGTACACCATCAAGTGGCACGTTGAATACTAAAGCCGCTGATCATACTGCCAAATAAACAACTCCTATATAAAACAGACGTCCTTGGTTGAAGGCCAGGGGCGCCCATTTATTTGGGCCCAACGCAAAAAGATCACCAGGCCACGAATGGTCTGGTGATCTTTTTTAATTGGTATTAAAGGTTTTTATCTTGAACAATCTTGGTCTGCCGCGTTGCGTCCACCGTCAGCTTCTGGTTGAGCTTCTTGAAGGCGTTCTGAGCGTAATCAGCGTTCTGCTGGTTGCATTGTGTCAGGTAGTCGGCAACCTGATCGCTCGGCAGTGACTCAGCTTGCTTATCGGATTGGGCCAGGTTCTGGTCGAGCTTCTTTTGAACCCGCTTCTGAACAGGCACAACGTCCTTGTTGATCAGCTTGTTCTTGTAAGGGTCAGTCAGTACCCGGGTCATCTTGTAAGTCCAGTAAGCAGAGGTGTTGTCCGGCTTGTCGGTCCCCTTCTGGTAGTTAGCAGGAGTGTTGGTGATGTTCGTGTAGAACGGTACGTAAACACTCGTCGCTGGTGAAGCCATCGCTAACCATTGAACACCGGCAATTTCGCTAGGTACGTTGTTCCGGATCTGCAGAACGTGGGATTCAACATCCGTTGGCACGTTGATCGGCCGGTAACCGCCAACCCACTTGCCGTTGCTATCGTACTTGGTGCCATTGAAGTGGGAGCTCAAGACCTTCTGAACCTTGGCAACAGAGATCTTCTTGTCCGGCTTCATGAACATCGTGAAGTGCTTCTGGTCAATCGACTGCTTCTTGCTTGGGGTCAGGATCCGTTGGCCATCCCATACCCGTGGCCGGTTGTAGGTAGCATCTTCCTTGTTATTAGTTCCAAAGGCCTCGGCAAAGTTAACCTGATGGCTGTTAACATAACCGTTCAGGTGGTGCTTCTTGACAAAGGAGACCATGTTCTTGGAGGCCATGTAGTTGCTCTTCTTGGTGTCAACGTTGCCGATCATGGTCTGGTTTGGAATAACAGCGTACTTATCGTTTGGTACCCGGACCGCTGCCCAGTGGTGACCGGAGACGATTTCCATGTACCAGATGGAGTCCTTGTCGCTGAAAATCACCCCATTATTTTCAGCGGAACCCTTGGTCTCAATGATGTGGCCAAGACGCTCAACCCCGCCACGAGCGGAGTGCACGTACGGCAGGACAACATCCAGCATTGACTGTTCTTCCAGCCCATTCTTAACAAACGGGTCGGCCTTCTGGGCCTTCTTGTTGGTGCTCCCGGACTCAGTCGCACTCATGGCCACGTTGCTGCCGTTGATCCCGTCCTCACCAAACTGGTCTTGGCCGTCAACCTGCTGCCAATCCGGCGTACTCGTGTAACGCTGCTGGTCAGCCGGCAGGTCAATCGTGAAGTGGTTATCCTTAGACTCATACTGGGTTGGTCCATTGCTGTTAGCCGCGTGGAAGATGTAGTGCTTGGCCCAAGCCGTATCCGCATCCTCGTTCCGCGCAATCATCGTGGAACCGTCCGTACTGGCCTTCTTACCAACCAGGACCGTAGTACAGGCACTGGCTGTGCTGACAGTCCCCATTACCATGCCAAACGTCGCCAGTCCTACTAAACACTTGAATCGGTTTATCATCGTTATTGCCTCCCTAATGGTAACGCTTTCAATTACACTGCTAAGTTATCATTGTTTCTGGACAAAAGCAACTAAATAGTCAACAATAAGCCGGTGGGGCGCATACCATATACATTTCTCGCAGTAATATCGGGGCGTCTTCCCCAACTGCAGTATATAAATTCAGTATTTCACAAGATTGAGAAATATTATTCACCAATAAAGCTTCATAACAAATGATAAATTTTTCATTTGTTTTCAAAATAAAAAAGGAGCGCGGCGACGAAGTCATAAATGACCTCTGTCACGTTCCCCTTCTCTTTTCGTATTAATTACCTGCTCCAGAATGAACGCACCGCAACTTTTTGGCTGCTGGTAACCGGAACCTTCATTGCCGGCATCCCCTGGATCTGCAATTCGATCTGGCCAACCTTCTGGCCCTTCTTCAGCGGTGCCTCCAAACGGCCAGTTACCGATTGACGGTTGTTTGCCGGAATAAACTTTGGCTTAGCAGCGGACCAATTCTCGCCCTTCCTTAACCAAATCCATTGCGGCTCAGCCAGCTGCAGGCGGACGTGCCGCTGCTTCTTAGCGTGAACGACCCGGGCTTGCTGAACGCCCTTTGGCAGGTCGGTGATTTTCTTCAGTTCAACCGGCTGATAGTTGGCCGCCAGGGCCTCGTAAAATTCCTTTTGTATCTTGGACTGGTTGTTCCAATCACCGCTGGTATGCAGGGCAACCAGGATCACCCGCCGGCCGGCATAGGTTCCCGTCGTTACAATGCATTTACCAGCAGCATCCGTGTTCCCCGTCTTCAAGCCATCGATCTCCCAGTCCTTAGGAGCATAGCCGTTTTGCGGCAGGAGGGCGTTGATATTGACCATCTGGTACTGCTGACCAGCAGTGACATCAAAGTTGGCAAACTTCTTCTTGGTGATCTTGAGCGTCTCCGGGTACTTGTTAATAACGTACCGAGAAACCAGCGCCAAGTCCTTGGCTGACATTTCATTTTCAGCATCCTTGTCAACGTTTTTAAGCCGGTGCTTGCCTAAACTGCTGTTAGGCAGACCAATCATGTTATAGATCTTCGCATCGGTAACGCCGGCCTTTCTGGCTACTGCCTGCATCTTGCGGTTAAAGGCTACCGTGCTGCCAGCATCAGCCAGGGCCAAGGCCTCAGTACTGCCATCAGCCGATACCAGCATCATGGACTCGACCAGCTGGCGCACCGAATACTGCTCACCGGCGTTCAGTTGAACGTTTGAGAAGTGCCAATCGTTAGCAACCTTGGCAACCGCTGGGGTTATCTTGATCTTCTGGTCCCAGCTGAGCTTATGATCCTTGATGTCCTGCTCAATTACCGCCAGGGTTAAAATCTTGGTCAGCGAGGCAATCGGGTAGGTCTTGTTTGCATTCTTCTGGTAAAGGACCTGTCCGGTTTGAGCATCAATTGCATAGGCTGCCCGAGCTTTCATATTGTAAAAGACATCGTCGCTTGCTTTAGCTCGTCTGGTCAGGCCAGCCAGGCTCAGGTTCAATGCTAGAAACAGTAGTAAAAGGTGAATCAACTTACAGCCAATTTTTTTCATTAGATATTCCTTCCTAAATTTTCATCCTATATAAGGATAAACTCTAAACATGAATTATCAGTGAACTTTGTTAAATATTCAAGCAAATTCTCAAACTATTGGTTAAATTAGTAGTAAAGATATTTCATTTTCTTAAGTTCACAAGTATGATTAATAGGGTATACACATCATTAAAGAAGGGAGCCTGCATCATGCAGCGTGATCAGCACATGCATCGTCGTCACCGGAGACGTTTGATTTTAACCATTCTCATCGTCCTGGTTGTCATCTTCGGCTTGCACCACTTTCTGTCAGTCGGTGCCCGCCTCAAAGCTAATTGGAACAAGATCGTCTATACTTCAAGCGACAACGTGGCCATCGCCGTCTATTCGCCTAAAACGCACCGGACCTACACTTCAACCAATGCCTCCCACCATAAATTCCACACAGCCAGTACCGTCAAGGTCAGCGTTCTTGCCGGTCTGCTTCTCAAACAGCAAGCCCCGCTAAGCAGCCACCAGACAGAACTGGCCAAGGAAATGATCGAACAAAGTGACAACACCGCCACCACAACCCTCTTCAACGAGCTCGGCGGGCAAAAGGGGCTGCAAGAAACCTTTGACAAGTTCGGCATGAAAGATTCGGTGGCTCACGAACGGTGGGGCTTAACCACCACCACTCCCGCCGATCAGATCAAACTCCTCAACAACATCTTCTATCGATCTGACCTGCTGGATAGTCAGGAACGAGCCACCATCCGTAACTTGATGGATAATGTGGAAGCCGACCAGGCATGGGGAATTTCAGCCGGTAGCGATAACTTTGCTATCAAGAACGGGTGGCTCAGTTACGGCTCTGACGACTGGATTGTCAACAGTATCGGCTACATCAAGAATAACAACGGAACCAGCTACACCATTGCCGTTTACACTGATAAGAACAACAGCATGGTAACCGGTCAGCAAACCATTGAGCAATTGGCCCGGACTACCAAGTCGATTATGGAATAGACACCACTGCACAGCCAAAAATGGTGTACGCTAGTAAAAAGGGGTGACAAGATATGAATATTAAGGATAATTGGTTAAAACTCGCCGACGACAACAAGATGCCGCAGGAAGGATTCGGCCTCTACAAGGTTGATGGCCAAAAGACAATGAACAATGCCATTAAGGCGGCCTACACCGCCGGCTACCGTCTATTCGATACCGCCCAGCTATACGGCAATGAAGCTGAGGTTGGGACAGCCTTCAAGGAACTCCAGATTCCCCGGGATGAGGTCTTCCTCACCACGAAGGTTGCTGAAGATAACCAGGGCTATGACCGGACGATCGAGTCAGTCAAGGAGTCATTGAAGAAACTCCAGACGGACTACGTTGACCTCCTGCTTGTCCACTGGCCGATCGAGCGCGCCTTCTTTGAAACCTGGCGGGCATTTGAGGACCTGAAGAAGGCCGGGCTTGCCAAGTCCATCGGGGTTAGCAATTACCAGATAATCCACCTGCAGTATCTGGCCACTAAGGCGCACGAAATGCCAGTGGTCGATCAGATTGAACTGCACCCGTTGCTGACTCAAAAGCCGCTGCTCAAATTCAACCATGATCACCAGATCGTCACTCAGGCCTGGAGTCCGCTCGGCCGGGGCGCTGTCCTCGGTAAAGAAGTGCTGGAAAAGATTGCCGCCGCCCACGGCAAATCCACGGCCCAGGTCATTCTGCGCTGGCACCTGCAAAACGGGGTCTCCTTTATTCCCAAGTCAGTCCACGCTGCCCGAATCGACCAGAACGCTGCTATCTATGACTTTGCGCTGTCGGCGGACGAGATGCAACAGATCGACGCGCTCAATAACTATCAACGGACAGGACGAGAACCTGAACTGACCTACGAATACGACCAACAATACTAATTACAACCATTTAACTGCGTCCAATAAGAAACCGGCGCAGTTTTTATTTTTCCATCGTTATTATTTTCACATTCATAGCCTGTTTTCAGAAATAGCAAGCTTACATTGTATTTTCATTAATCAGCGACATAGTCATAATGAAAATGATTACAATTATTTTTGATAAACGTTTGACATTTAGAAGGGGGAATAGTATATTATTCACGTAGCCGAATGATAAACGTTTATCATTGCTATGGCAATCTAATAAGAAAGCAGAATTGATACTTATGAGTAACAAACATTCCATGATTACCAAACTGGCATTCCTGTCAGTGTCGTTCATGGTCACCAGTGCCTACGCCATCCAGGGGTCACTCCCCCAGCTGAAGGCCGCCTTGGGCATTACTCAGACCCAATCCGAGTATCTGGTAACCACCCCGTCGTTTGCCGTCATGATCTTCGTGGTTCTCTCCCCGCTCATCCAAGAGTGGTTCCACATTTCAGATAAGAAGATCATCATGGCCGGGGTCACGATCGTCGGCGTCGCTGGTCTGGTTCCATTGTTCGTCAACAACTACCTGACCATCCTGATCTCACGGCTGATCCTAGGGGCCGGTTATGGACTTTACAACTCCCAGGCCATCTCCATGATCGCTGTCTGGTACGATGGTACAGAGCGTGCGCAGATGCTGGGCTGGCGAGCTGCTGCCGAGCAGATCGGTCAGGCCGCCACATTGACCATCGCCGGACTGATCCTGAGCTATGCCGGCTGGCACCAATCATTTGCAGTCTACGTCCTGGCCTTTGTTGTCCTGATCTTCTTCGCGCTCCGGGTTCCTGATGACAGCCAGGCGCAAGATGATGATGTCGATGAAGATGCCCTCGCCGAAGACTTTGGTGAAAATGATGCCAAGAAGATCACCAAGATCAGCCCCGTAGTTTACCTGCTCGTCCTCTTTGCATTCCTGCTGGTTGTGGACTATGTTGGAATGGAGAACCGGTTCCCTGGTCTGGCCGTTGCCATCAACGGTAGTTACTACACTGGTTCCTCGATGTTCTTATCCCTGATGCTGATCGGGGCCACCCTGGGCGGAATCTGTTACGGAGCCATCCAGAAACGGTTGGGCTTCGGCACCGTCTACCTAGGCTTAGGTTTGATGGCCCTGTCCAACTTCCTCTTTGGCTTTGCCGGCCACAACTACTTCCTGATGGTCGTGGGCCTGCTGCTGATCGGTTTCCCACTGCAACTGGTTTCCCCGCTGATCTTCAACCTCTTGCCAGACCTGGCACCCGCTAACCGGCAGCCGCTGGTTACCTCCCTGTGCCTGATCGGTTTCAACTTTGGGGCCTTCTTCTCCCCAACGATTGCCGAATGGACTAACCATTTGATGGGCCAGCCACTGTCCGGCATGGGACTAGCGGCTCCGTTCCCGGTCTACGGGGTGGGGCTGATCATCATCGCCCTGATCATTTTCTTTGCTACTCGTCGCAATGCGCAAAAAGCTAACTAATTAATTTGGAGGTCTTACACTATGCCAATTCAAAACAAAGCAATGTTAATCACCTATTCTGACTCCATGGCCAAGAACATCAAGGAAACCCATGAAGTGTTGAAGGAATACATCGGCGATGCCATCGGCGGTATCCACCTGCTGCCATTCTTCCCATCCACTGGTGACCGTGGTTTCGCCCCATACCGTTACGACGTGGTTGACTCCGCCTTCGGTAACTGGGACGACGTTGAAGCCCTCGGCAAGGACTACTACCTGATGTTTGACTTCATGATCAACCACATCTCCAAGAAGTCCGTGATGTACCAAGACTTCAAGAAGAACCACGATGCTTCCAAGTACAGCGACTTCTTCATCCGTTGGGAAAAGTTCTGGGAAGCTGCTGGTAAGGGCCGTCCTACTCAAAAGGACATTGACATGATCTACAAGCGGAAGGACCGGGCACCGGAACAAGAAATTGAATTCGACGACGGCACCAAAGAACACCTCTGGAACACCTTTGGCGAAGAACAGATCGACATCAACGTCAAGAGCAAGGTGGCCAACGAATTCTTCAAGCAAACTCTGACCAGCATGGTTAAGCATGGTGCCGACCTGATCCGGCTGGATGCCTTTGCCTACGCCGTTAAGAAGGCCGACACTAATGACTTCTTCGTTGAACCGGAAATCTGGGACCTGCTGGAAGAAGTTCGTAAGATCCTGGCACCCTACCAAGCTGAAATCCTGCCAGAAATCCACGAGCACTACACCATGCCACAAAAGATTTCTAAGCACGGTTACTTCATCTACGACTTCGTTCTGCCAATGACCACCCTCTACACCCTGTACTCTGGTAAGACTGACCGCCTGGCCAACTGGCTGAAGATGAGCCCAATGAAGCAATTCACTACCCTGGACACCCACGACGGGATCGGGGTGGTCGACGCCAAGGACATCCTGTCTGACGACGAGATCGACTACACTTCCAAGGAACTCTACAAGGTTGGTGCCAACGTCAAGAAGAAGTACTCCAGTGCTGAATACCACAACCTGGACATCTACCAGATCAACACGACCTTCTACTCCGCCCTTGGTGACAACGACAAGGCCTACCTGATGGCCCGGGCATTCCAAATCTTTGCCCCTGGGATCCCAATGATCTACTACGTTGGTCTGCTGGCCGGTTCAAACGACCTGGAACTCCTTGAAAAGACCAAGGAAGGCCGGAACATCAACCGTCACTACTACACCAAGGAAGAAGTTGCTAAGGAAGTCCAACGCCCAGTTGTTAAGAACCTCTTGGCCCTGCTCTCCTGGCGAAACAAGTTCCCGGCCTTTAATCTTGAAGGTTCCATCGATGTTCAGACCCCAACTGACACCACGATCAAGATCACACGGAAGGACAAGGATGGCGCAAACGTTGCTGTCTTAGACGCTGACGCTGCCAACAAGACCTTCAAGATTACCGCCAACGGCGAAACAGTCATGGAACAAAAGTAACGCCAAAATAGCCTTTCCATAAATAACAAGCACTTACAATCTCTCAAGAAATTCACTTACAATCGCTTGTTAAATACGAAATACCGGTCAGAACCTGGAATGATTCTGACCGGTATTTTTATTTTGTATTAATGATATTTAGCTATTCGCCGTCAACACAGAGCTTCTTGATGGCCTGGGCATAGATCTCCATGGCCTTGAACATGTCCGGCAGCGGCCATTGCTCATTGGCCTGGTGCATGTAGTCTGGCGTCGTTGGCAGCATTCCCCCAAAGGCGACACAGTTGTGCATCGTCCGGGCAAAGGTGGCCCCACCAGAAATCTGTGGGGTGGCATCATTGTCGCCTGTCTGGTCCTTGTAGACCGCTATCAGGGTCTGAATAAGCTTGCTGTCCTTTGGAACGTAGAGCGGGGCAACGTAGTCAAACGGGGCGTACTTAAGGTCGTATGGCGCAACGTTTTCGTTGAGCTTCTTCAACAGTTGGTCACGATCAACCGTAACGGGAATCCGCAGGTCAATCTGCATCCGGGTCTCCTTCTCGTTGATTTCCAGACTGGAGATGTTGAAGGTCAGGTGACCAGATTCATCCTCGACATCACCGAGCACGTTGGTCCCGGTAGCGTCTTCCTTGAAGAGCTTGCCGATAAAGTCCAGCGGCTTGAAGTCAAAGACATCATCTAGGGCGATGGCCAGCCGCAGTACCGCGTTGGTCCCTTCAGGAGCCAGCATGGCGTGAACGGACCGCCCGAGCACGGTGATGGAGTGATCATCGCTGGTGTACTTGAAGCCGTGCTTATCAAGGGCGGCCTTGACCTCGTCCTGCTTTGGACCGTCATAAACGGCCTTATCAGGAACCGCGTTGAAGGCGTTCTTGAGGCTGATGTTCAGCTTGTCCGTACCGGGGCCAACCAGGTAGGCCTGCTCCAGGCCCTTTTCGGCGTAGATCAATGGGAACTCGGCATCTGGTGAGATCCCACTGTCGATTTGGGCTTCCTTCTTGTTGTACTGGGCAATTCCCCGCCAGAGGATTTCTTCGTCAGTCCCGTAGATGAAGCGGATCCGCTGGTTGAAGTGGTAACCAGCATCCATCAGGGCCTTAACCGCGAACAGGGCAGCGATCCCGGGACCCTTGTCGTCCTGAGAACCCCGGCCATAAACGGCGTTGTTAATGACCGTGCCCTTGAATGGGTCATGTTCCCAGTTCTTGAGGTCACCAGCGGGAACTGTATCGAGGTGGCAAATTACCCCAAAGACCTTGTCACCTTCACCGACTTCGGCATAGCCATAGTAGCCATCGGGATCTTCGTAGGTCTTGAAGCCCAGCTCGTCACAGATCTTCATCATTTCGTCCAGGACATTGCGGATCTTCCGCCCAAATGGGGCCCCGTCCTCAGCTGGTCCGTTGTATGACGGTACCGAAATCAACCGTTCCAGGGTCTTAACAGCTTCTTGTTGTTCCTTCTCGTTTACTAATTGTGCCATAAATACTCATCCCTTTTACAATACGGCAGCAACACCTAAGAATACACAGGTAACAATAAACAGGTAGATCATCAACTTGAGCATCCACTTCCACCAAACACTGACGTTGACGTGGGCAATTGCCAAGGCCCCCATCACGATCCCAGAGGTTGGCGTGATCAGGTTAACCCAACCAGAGGCGGCCTGATAAGCCGTGATGACCAGACTGACGGAGACGTGGGCGAAGTGACCCAGTGGGCCGATAATCCCCATCGTCGCTGCGGCCAGTCCAGAAGTTGACGGAATCAGGAATGACATTGGAATGTAGAAGATGTAGGTCAGGATGATGAAGACACTCTGGGAGAGCCCGTGCAGGCCCATTTCACCCCAGTGCAGGACGGTCCCGGTGATCATCCCATTGTTCATGACCACTTGGATCCCACGAGCAACGGCCACGATGATGGCAACGCTTAAGAAGTCCGCCATTCCCTTCATGAAGGCATCCATGAATTCGCCTTCCTTCATGTGGTAAACCCACATGATCAGAACGGACATGAAGAGGAACAGCATCGTGATTTCGTTGAAGTACCAAGTCCCCAGCGGTGCCATGTCGTGTCCCAAGAGGTTGCCCAGGAATGGGATCCCGGTCAGCCACTTGGTAAAGCTATCGAAGAACGTCCAGTGGCTGTTCAAGTTGGTCCATGGAATCAGACCGAGGATCATGATGACGAAGGTCAGACCGAAGAGCCAGATAACGGCCTTTTGCCGCTCAGTCATCTGGTGCTCATCGTCAGTCTGCACCTTGATGGCAAACCGCTTCTCATCTTCGGCCCGTTGGTCATAAACCAGTGACTTCGTTGGGTCCTTCTGGATAACAGAAGCGTAGTGGTAAACGTAGATGATGCTGACGGCAGTCGTGATGATCAGCAGGAGCAGCCGCGAACCCAGCCCGTCACCAGGGGAGATATTCAAGGTCTGCGATGCAACCCCGGTGGCAAACGGGTTAACGGTTGATGCCAGGCACCCGACCTGGGTCCCGACCAGCGCGATGGCCACCGCAACCAGGGAGTCAAAGCCGACCCCCATCATAACAGGAATCAACAGTGGGTAGAAGGCAATCGTTTCTTCCCCCATCCCGTAGGTCGAACCACCAATGGCAAACAGGATCATCAGAATTGGAATCAATTGCTTTTCCCGACCCTTGTAATGGCGGACAATCGAACTGATTCCTTCGTTGAGGGCATCGGTCTTGTTAACGACCCCCAAGAAGCCCCCAATAACCAGAATGAACAGGGAAACGGAGATCGCACCCTCCGTCTTCTTATCTCCGACCATCCCGATGACCGGTGCCATGAAGACATCCCAGATCCCCTGCGGCTTGCTATACTACGGACAATTAATTTATGGAGGGATCAACCATTGAAGTTCTAATTCTGCACAATTTAACGCATCGTTTGTCCACCAGCATGACAAAAGGTGCCCGGGTAGAATTAGATTTCAATCATTGATCATAAGTAGTGGCGAATACGGTTGTTTGCCCATTTTAAAAAGGTCTACCCGGGGTGGTAGGCCTTTTTTCATGTCCAAATACCGAAAGGAACGTGATTCGTCAACCACCACGCCCTAAAGGACGTGGCTTGTGAGCAAACACCCTTCTGATGAGTGCTTGAACCACAATTTGCAT
>NZ_CANCWK010000049.1:0-11928 GCF_947381495.1 Limosilactobacillus galli
TGCAAGCACAGATCGAGGCACTTGTCATGACGAATAATCTAGCAAAATTTGGAATGTTACAAACTAGCAATTGACGTTATCTATTAATAATAACCAGCAATTAGATTAAAAGTCAATTAGAAAATTAAGATTGGCTTAATAAAATTAAGAATATTGCTTAAGGAGCGATCAAGAATGGCAATCGAAGTAACGAGTGGTGCCGTGGTATACCGGCCCACGGACTGTGGAATTGAATATCTTTTATTGGAGAGTCAGAATAAGGGACACTTCTGGGGTTTCCCAAAGGGCCATGTTGAAGGGGACGAGACCTTGAAGGAAACTGCTGAACGGGAGATTCGTGAGGAAACCCAGCTGGTTTTGCCGATCGACACGAGTTTCCATGTTTACACTGAATACGACCTGCCAAATGGCAACCGTAAGCAGATGACCCTCTATACCGCCAACCTGACTGAGCGTGAAGATATTCACCTTCAAGCTGAGGAGATCAAGAACTGCGGCTGGTTCAACTACCAGGACGCCCGGGAACGGCTGACCTACGACAATCTTAAGCAGCTGCTCGACCAGGTCAACGATCATCTGACGAAGTAATGATGAATAAGAAGCATGTTTTTATTATCTGTGGGGCGGCGGGCTCCGGGAAGACGACGGTGGCTAACTACCTGTGCGAACACCACCACATGCACCGGGTGATCACCCACACGACCCGCCAGCCGCGGCCGGGTGAACAGGACGGGGTTGACTATCACTTTGAGGACGCTGCCTCCATGGCCCGCCTCCACCTATTGGAAAAGGTGACTTACGATGGTGCCCAGTATGGTTCATCCTACGAGGGCCTGCAAGAGGGCTGGCAGCAGGGACAGGATTGTGTGATTGTCCTGGATACTGCCGGCGCGCGGACCTATCACCAGAAACTGGGAGACCAGGCGGTGATTATTTTCCTGACGGTTTCCCAGCTGACGGTGCTTGCTAAGCGGATGACGCAGCGTGGCGACCAGCACACTGCCATTGAGTCGCGCCTGCACAGCAAGGAATACCGGCGGGACTTGAACCTGCCATCGGAGCTCGCGGGAATCGCTCATGTGATTACTAACGATCAATGGGCAGCGACCTGCCAGCAACTGGATCAGCTGGTCGGCAAAATTCTGGCAGCTCCAGGTCAGAAATGCTAGAATTGAACAACTGGATTGGAGGAGTAATTGTGCAGGAATTGGTTGAACGGGCCCAGGAGGTCCTAAAAAGAAATCATCTGCGCTGGACGAAGCAGCGCAAGATGATGATCATGGCGGTCGCTGACGACCCAACCCGTTACATTGACATTACCGGTGTCGACCAGTACCTGCGTCAAGACTACCCAGGGCTCAGTCATAATACGATTTATCGTAACTTCAAGGAATTTGAGGAGTTGGGAATTGTCGAGTTGCGTCAGCACAATGACCAGATGCAGGTCAAGTATTGCTGTGATTCGGTTCATCACCACCACTTCATTTGTGACCGGTGCGGCCGTGTCCAGGAGATTAAGATGATGCCAATTGATGATGCTTTCTTTGAAAAACAGCTGCCGGGAATTAAGATCACCGGTCATAGTTTTGAATTGCACGGGATTTGCGCTCGGTGTCGTGCTAAGGAACTGAATAAAAAATAATCTTCACTTTTCCTTAACACTTTTTAGGATAAAAGAGTGTATGATATTAGCTGAGAAAAGGAGAAAAGTAATATGGCAGGAAAGATTCCACCTTTAGTAACCCCCTTTGCCCTGGTATCACTAGTTTTGGCGCTGGGGGCAACCAACGTGGTTGTAAACAAGACTACTCATACTAATGAAGGGGCCAAGGTTAGCCGGGTTTCTTCGCAGCGGCGGCCAGATGAGTCCTTACCAGATGACAGCCAGAAGGTTTCAAAGAGTTCTAGTCGTGATGATGATGACGATGCCAGCAGCAGTTCTGCTCAGCAGCGTAATAATAACAATAACGACAATGATAATCAGGCCACACGGACGAGCAACGCTGATAACGATGACCGGGGAGACAATACGCAAACAAACGAAAATACTACCCGGTCGACTGGAAATACCAACCAGGGGAATGATCAGAGTACCAGCGGCAATCGTTCGACCGGCAACACTGGCGGCACACAAAGCAACAGTGGCGGCGGCAATATCAGCCAAGGAACAACCGGCAATACTGGCGGTACTACGACCACGCAGAGCAATAACCAATAGGAGGTGTTGAATTAATATGTTTAGTTTTCTTGATATGATTAATTCATCACTGAGCTACTTCAACTTGGACGCTAAGCTGAAGAGTCGGATTTACATCGGAATTGCGGCCCTGGGTGACATCTACCTGGTGTACGTAACTTTTCGTCTATTCATGAACCATGTCTGGTTGCGGGCTTTTCTCTACCTCTTGGCAATGGTTGCGATCACTTACTTCCTTTACCTTAACTTTGTTTTCTATTTTCTTGGCAAGACCTCACAGCTGGACTTCTTGTCCCCGCGCTTTGCCAAGATCACCGGGCAGAAGTTTGAAACTGGCAACAACACGCAGTCGTCATTCAAGGCGCAACAGCAGCTTGCCCAGGAACTGGCCAATAATTCTAATGGCGTGTTCAATGGCGCGGACACCATCCCTGCGGTAGTGGCGATTGACGACCATGAACAACGCAATCTCCAGGCAGTGGTCGACAATCTCTTGGAACAGGGGATCTTCGTCAACGACTACAGCGGCCTCAGCGATCAGGATATTGTTGAACAGTATGCGCAAACCAACCAACCAGTGCCGGCCCTAAATGCCCGTTCGGTCCCGCCATACTTTGAACTGGTTCATGATCCGATTCGGCATCGGCTGGAGATCTACATCGGGATGAATCAGATGGAGCGGCGTGCAGTTGGTCACATTGTCAAGATCGGCCTGACTGATGCCTCGACGGCTCACCATCGCTACCGGATTTATCTGGCAAACCTGGCGGTGGTCGGCGGCCCTAACAAAATCCCGGGGCGGCGGGGTTCAACCATCATGACGACCGCCGATTACGGGTTGAATGCCCAGGTTGCTTACCGCGAACGGCAAAAATAATAATAGCAAATTTATCTAGCAGCTTATTTGTCATTAAATGGCAGATAGGCTGTTTTTCTTTTATAAAAAAGGTGATACAAGGGGCGCAAAAACACAATTACCCTTTGTAATCGTTTTCGCGATGTGATATTATACACAACGTTAATTTAGTAAAGCGGTTTGCTAAAACGTTAAACTAAAAAATACTATTTGGAGGATTGATTTGCAATGAAGAAAACCGGAATCATTAACTCAGAGATTTCCGCGGTTGTTGCCAACATGGGCCACATGGACTGGCTCTCAATCGGTGACGCCGGAATGCCGGTACCGTTTGGAACCAAGAAGATTGACCTGGCCCTTGACAAGGAGCTGCCAAGCTTCATCGACGTTTTGAAGAACGTCCTGAAGGAAATGAAGGTGCAGAAGATCTACCTGGCTGACGAGATCAAGGATCAAAACCCTGATCAATTGGCCGCCATCAAGGAACTGCTGCCAGACGTTGAAGTTGCTTTTGTTCCCCACAGCCAGCTGAAGAAGGATCTGGCCAAGACCCACGCCTTCATCCGGACTGGTGAAATGACGCCATACTCCAACATCATCTTGGAATCCGGCGTAACGTTCTAGGAGGTCACTCATGGATAAAGCAAAACACCAAAGTTGGGAACAGCTGCCAAACGGTTACCTTAGCCGGACGCCAATGTTCCAATTCGTTATCTTATGTCTGATCTTCCCATTGTGGGGGGCTGCCGCTAGTCTGAACGATATCCTGATCACCCAGTTCAAGACGGTTTTCACCCTGAACGATACGGCCACGGCCTTTGTTCAGAGTGCCTTCTACGGTGGTTACTTCCTGATGGCTATTCCAGCCTCAATCCTGATCAAGAAGACATCCTACAAGCTTGCTATTTTAACTGGTTTGTTATTCTACATCATCGGTTGTGGGATGTTCTTCCCGGCTTCACATGTGGCCACTTACAGCATGTTCCTGGCGGCTATCTTCGCTATTGCGATCGGTCTGAGTTTCCTGGAAACCAGCTGTGATACTTATGCCACGATGTTCGGTCCCCAGGCCACGGCCAATAAGCGACTGAACGTAGCCAACGTGCTGATCCCACTTGGGGACATCATGGGGATTGTCCTCGGTAAGTACCTGATCTTCGGTGAAGGTGGCAACATTGCCGACAAGGTTGCCAAGATGTCCAAGGCTGAAGCAGAGGCTTACAACCAGCACTTGCTGCAACTGACTCTGCGGCCATACAAGTACATTCTGATCGTCCTGATCATTATCTTCATTGTCTTAGCCGTTACTAAGATGCCACGGGCTAAGGCACTGTCCACCGGCTCTGCGGAAGCACAGCCAAAGCTTGGCGAAACCTTCAACTACCTCTTCCACAACAAGCGGTACATGAAGGGGGTTCTGTGCCAGTTCATCTACGCCGGGATGCAGACCACGGTTTGGTCCTTCACCATCCGGTTGGCCCTGCGGCTGGACTCCCACATTTCCGATGCCGCCGCATCAACTTTCATGATCTACAGTTACATCGCTTGGTTCTTCGGTAAGCTGGTTGCCAACTGGTTCCTGAACCGTTACTCCATCACCAAGGTATTGACCTGGTTCTCCCTGTTGGGAACGATCTCTCTGATCGTAACCTTCACGGTGCCGAACCTGACTGCCGTTATCGCTGCCATCACGACCAGTTTCTTCTTCGGTCCAGAATGGCCAACGATTTACGCCCACACCCTGGATCAGATCCACGAAAAGAAGTACACCGAAACTGGTGGGGCCTTCATCGTGATGTCACTGATCGGTGGGGCCATCATCCCTGCTGTTCAGGGACGGGTATCCGACCTGAGTGGTTCAATGCAGTTCTCATTCATCGTGCCAGCAATCTGCTTTGCCCTGATCACCCTTTACTTCTGGACAGAGCACCGTTGGGAAAAGCAACACCCTAATGAAGTTCACGATGGTGAATAATCCTAATTGAAATATATAAAAAGAACACTGTTCTGGAAGATTTTCCCTCCGCAGAGCAGTGTTCTTTTTGGTTATTAATATGATATTTACTTACGTTCCTTGAACTCGCCCTCAACGACGCCATCATCCTTGTCGTCGGCATCAGGCATAATCAGTCCGGCAACCAGGTAGATCAGGCCGACCGGGAAGAAGCCGGTCATAACCAGAAGGACGAGGACGATCAGCCGAACCACGGTCGGGTCAACGTGCAAGTAGTTAGCAAGGCCACCACAGACCCCGAGGAAGACCTTGTTCTTGGACTTAGTTAATTTCTTCTTCATAGTCGAAACCTCCAATCTAGACGACATCTGCAACTGCCTTAATTATATCATTTCTTTAGGCAAAGTACTCGTAACGCAACTGGAAGTGTTCAGGGTGCCCCGGCCGCAACGCAATATCACCAAATTGTGGGTGGTGCGGGGCGTCCGGCAGGGTTTGACCTTCGAGGGCGATGGCAAACCAGCTGCCAGCGGGACGGTTGTAGTCGTCGACCTTGAGCCCGTTGGCAGTGTAAACCACCAGACTGTTGCGGTCAGAATACATCTTGATCTTCCGGCCCGTGGCGGCATCCATCAATACGGCGACCGGTTCGTGGGCCAGCCGGTTGCTTGGCAGGACCACGAAGGTATCGTCAAAGCCGCCTTCTGGATTGTGTTCCTCTTGCAGGTGTTGGAGAGCGGTCCCCAGGACAGTTGGGTAGCGGAAGTCGTACGGGGTGTTCTTGTTAAGAATCTTCTTTCCCGTCGGCAATTTCTCGTTGTCCAGCTGCAAGTGGTACTTGGAGTTGAGCGTCAGAACGTGGCCCTGGATCGTCTTGGCCTCACCAGACAGGTTCCAGTAGGTGTGGCTGGTAGGGTTGAAGAGGGTCTTCGCGTCGGTCTGGCCGTCGAAGTCGATGGTGACGCTGTTGTCATTGGCCAGGGTGTAAGTAACCTTGACGTCTTCCTTGCCTGGGAAGTGGTCGGTGGTCGTATCGATACTGGTAGTCAGGATGGCTTGCAGCTTGTCGCCATCCTGCTTAGTTTCGACCTGGTAGAACTGCTGAGCAAGACCGTTGGCACCGCCGTGGAGAAGATTGTCGCCTTCGTTAGTTGGGACACTGTACGACTGCCCATCAATATCAAAGTTGCCGCCAGCAATTCGGCCAGCAACCCGGCCGACGATCCGCCCGGCGTAGAGGCTGCCGTGTTCGATGTAGGGATCGAAGGTATCGGCGGCGAGGAGGAGGTTGACGCGGCCGCCACGGGTATTAGGAACCATGTAGGCCTGCCAAATCCCCGCGAAGTTGAGGACACTGATGCTGACATTGTTATCATTGGTCAGGGTGTACTTCATGACATCCTGGTTGCGGTATTCACCGAATTTTTCCGTTGCAATCTTCATGATCAAACGCCTCCTGCATATTTGCTTTCACTTGCGATTGTAGCATATTCCCTGGGATATCCATTGCAATTTGGCCAATTCTAATCTAAATATAGGATTTTTATGCATATTGGGACAAAAAGATTAGATACTCATTTTAATAAACAATCACCCAATTCTCGACACAATTTTGAACCATTGTCTTATCCGAAAACAAACATTCTTAAAAAGCTCTGTTGTTGAATATTAGAACGTTATATAGTATTTATGATGAAAACGTAACAGAAGGGAGGAATAGTTGATGCGTGTTACACGGACAGTTCGGGATTTTCAAAATGCCCTGCTGGTTTTGCTGGAAAGCAACTCATTTGACCACTTGACGGTCGACCAGATCTGTAAAGAGGCCCTGCTGCACCGGAGCAGCTTTTACCGTTACTTCAATGACAAGTACGACCTGTTGGAGCAGACACTGAAGACCAAGGTGGTGCAGATTGTTGATAATGGCGATTCCGAGGACGACATTCTTAAGCAATTTATTATTTATATTAATCAACACCGGAATGTGGTCCGGCACTTGGCAGCCAGCGATTCGCACAGTTCGCTTTACTCCGAAATGCTGCAGATTCTGACGCAGATCTTCTTGGAGCGGCGCGAACAGGAGAGCAAGGATCCGGTTATCCAGGCCCTGCAGAAGACGGACAATCCGGAACTATTGGCTTACACACTGAGCGGCTCAATCTTAGGTGCCTTCCACTGGTGGCAAAGCAAGAACTATGATGTGCCCGTTGAAGAGATTATCAGCTTCGCACGGGAGACCGTTCACGCCCTTTCGGAGCAACAGTAAGCAACTAAATAATTCGAGGTGAAAAGAAAAATGTGGGAAATGATCAAGCAGGAGTTTAAGAACATCTACCACAATAAAGTCCTGCTGGTTTCGACCCTGGTGATCTGTGTGATCCCCTTTCTGTACAGTATCTTCTTCCTGAAGTCCGTATGGGACCCCTATGGGAATACGCAAGACTTGCCAGTCGCGGTTGTCAATAAAGACATCCCGGTTGAATATCAAGGACGCAAGATGGATGTTGGTGACCAGACGATCAAGAACCTGAAGACCAACCACGCGCTGAAGTGGGAATTTGTTTCCGCTAAGAAGGCCCAGGACGGTCTGAAGGGGCGGAAGTACTACACGGTGGTTACCATCCCAAAGAACTTCTCCAAGAACGCCACAACGGTGCTGGATAAGCATCCGAAGACGATGAAGCTGAAGTATGAGACCAACGACTCACTGAACATGATCGGTGAGGTTATTTCCCAGATGGGGATGCAACAGCTGAACACCAAGATCCGGGCATCGGTTACTAACGCCTATGCCTCCGCTATGTTCAAGGAACTCCACGTGGTCGGCAAGGGGATGAACCGTGCCGCCAACGGGGCTAAACAGCTGGACAGCGGAATCGTGACCCTGAACGACGGGGTTAACCAATACGTTGCTGGGGTCAGCCAAGTCAACAATGGTGTCCAGGAGATGCGTGTCAAGGTGGCTCCGCTGACTGCGGGTGCTACCCAACTGGCCAGTGGTAGTCAGACCCTGGCCAACGGGATCCAGCAGTATACCGGTGGGGTCGGCATGCTCGGCGCCGGGGTCAGCCAGCTGGTTGCCAATTCCGGTGCTTTGAACAGTGGTGCCAGCCAGCTTCAATCTGGTGTTGGCCAGTTTGCCGGCGGGGTTAACCAACTGAATGCCGGTCTGGAGACCCTGGATAGCAATGGTGCTGCGCTTCGTCAAGGCGGCGCTCAGCTTGCTGGCGGGGCTGGGCAACTAGCAACTGGTGCTAATACATTGGCAAATGGAATTGCTGGTGGAACTAGTCAGCTTGCTAATGGTGCTAATACAATCAATAGTCAGGTAACCAGTTCTCTTAGTGGAATCAATACAGAGGGAATTATGGGAGCCTTGAACCAGGCTGATCAGATGAAGGGGAGCATTGCCCAGCTAAGCGGCGCCCTGAGTCAGGCTAAGACATCATTGGGACAAGCTTCCGCAGCTGCCGGTGAACTTCAGGGAGCTGGAAGTGCCATCAGCAGTGCCCAGAGTGAGCTTGGCAAACTGAGTGGTGTTGCCGGCAACGATGCCAAGATTGCTTCTACTGCTGCCGCCCTTGCTGGAAGCACAAGTGACAACAATATTAAGGGACAGCTGCAAGAGATTGCCGGAATGGCCAAGTCCAACGCGGAGACCATTCAAGGCATGTCTGGGGCCCTGCAACAGATGAGTGCCCTCAGCGGTAGCCTTAACAAACTCCAATCCCAGTTGGGCAACCTGAGTAACATGTCTGGAACCCTTGACCAGGCCAACCAAGTTTTGAATCAAGCTAACCAATTGCTTACTCAGCTTGACGGCTACAAGGGAACCATTGCTGGATTACCAGGCCAGATCAAGGCCCTGCAAGATGGGACCGCTCAACTGGCAGCCGGTGCCAACCAGCTTAATAGTCAGGCTACGGCCGGTGCTAACCAGTTGAATTCTGGTGCTAGCCAGCTGCAATCTGGTGCGCAACGTGCTCAAGCTGGTATCAACCAGTACACGGCCGGTGTCCACACTGCTGCCGCAGGTGCTGGTCAATTAGCTGCCAATACTGGTGCCCTGCAATCCGGTGCTAACCAGCTTGCCGGCGGGGTTCGTCAGTACACGAACGGTGTCGGTCAACTTGGCAGCGGGATCAGTCAGCTGAACGCTAACAGCGGTCAGTTGAACTCTGGTGCTATGCAACTGGCCGGCGCGCTGGGGCAGCTCAACAACCAGATTCCAACCCTGGTTGCCGGGGTTAACCAGTTAGCCGCCGGAACCCAACAGCTTCAGGACAATTCGCCAGCCCTGATCTCCGGGATTGCCCAGTTGAATGCCGGTGCTGGTCGCCTGGCTTCTTCGCTGGGCAAGGGGGCTAAGGCCATCAACGGTATCAAGCCGACTGCCCGGACAGCTAAGATGTTTGCTGAACCAACGAAGCTGCAACACAAGAACTACAGTTACGTACCGAACTACGGTCACGCCCTGGCGCCTTACGTTCTGTCTGTTGCCCTCTACGTTGGGATGCTGGTCTTCAACTTCGTCTACCCAATTCGGCGGATCGCGGCACCGGGCAAGTCCGCAACTGCTTGGTGGGGTAGTAAGGTTGTGATCGGTAGTACCGCCGCAATCGCCATGGCCGTGGTAGAAGATGCAATCATGATGGCCTGTGGTCTGAATGTTGACCACGTCCCATCCTTCTTCCTCACCACGATCTGCTTCGGGTTAGCCTCGATGGCGATTGTGATGTTCCTGTCGATGACCTTCGATAACCCTGGTCGTTTCCTGGCCATGGTTCTGCTGATGTTGCAACTTGGTGGTTCTGGTGGGACCTTCCCAATGGAAGTTACCATGAAGTTCTACAACGTGATCCACTGGTTCTTGCCGATGACTTACTCCATCCAAGGGTTGCGGCAGTCAATCAGTAGTGGTTTGGGACAGCACTACGCTATGTTCTGCAATTCCGTCCTGTTAGGGATCGCGGTGGTCTTCTTCCTCTTGCTGTGGGCTTCAATGATCGGGATTCGTTCCCATACATTCAACCTCTTCCCACGGATTGACAAGAACCAGAAGTTCCTCGATAAGATGGAAAACGATGGCGGAATCCAGTCTGATGAGGATAACAAGTAATTAATGAAGCGCTCGTTGCCGCAATGGTAACGGGCATTTTTGTGTCTTATGCCAGCACTTATTGGGCAATCTTTATAGTGACGGCTGATAAGTTCAGTGTTATCCTATTAATGTAAGAGTTTTCATAAAAAGGAATGAGTATTATGAAGATTATCATGTACGGCACTGGAAACGCCGAACGAAAATATGTTAAGGAATAGATGGAGGAGACCGGCAACGAGGTCAAGATGGTGACTGAGCAGCTCAATGCCCAGACCGTTGATGAGGCGCAGGGCTTTGATGGAATCTCAACCCAGCAGACGAAACCGCTGGGCGGCCCGGCCCTGTACAAGAAGCTGGCGGCAATGGGGATCAAGCAGATTTCAACGCGGACAGCTGGCTTTGACATGTTCGACCTGAATGCTTGCCGGGACAATGGAATCACAGTGACCAACGTAACTGTCTACTCGCCGCGGGCCATCGCGGAAATGGGCCTGACCCACGCGATGTACCTCCTGCGGCGTATCGGCGATTATACCAGCCGGATGGAAGAAGGGGACTTCCGCTGGAACCCTGAGCTGATCAGCAACGAGATCTATAACCAGACGGTCGGCATCATCGGCCTGGGCAATATCGGTGGGGCCACTGCCCAGATCTACAAGGCCCTCGGTGCCCGGGTTTTGGCCTATGATCCGAACAAGAACGTCGAGTACGCACCATACGTTGAATACACCGACCTCGACACGATCATCAAGACTGCCGACATTATTTCCCTGCATACGCCGCTGTTGCCAAGTACGAAGAATATGCTGGCGGCACCACAGTTTGCGGCGATGAAGAATAACGCCATTGTCATCAACATGGCCCGGGGTGCGCTGATCAACACCGCTGACCTGATTGACGCCCTCAAGAACAAGGAGATCGCTGGGGCTGGTTTGGATACCCTGGCGGACGAGACCGGCTTCTTCAACCATGAGGTCGCTGTTGATGACCTGCCGGATGATTACAAGCAGCTCCAAACGCTGCCAAACGTTCTAATCACGCCGCACGTGGCCTTCTTCACCCAGACTTCCATTCGGAACATGGTGGAGATCAGCCTGAATGACGTCGTCAAAGTTGTTAACGGTCAACACTCACGCAACGAGGTCCGCCTATAAATAAGTAAAGCCATCGCAAACCGGTGCTCCTGGTTTGCGATGGCTTCTTTGTCGTTTAGAGCTGTCCTTGTCATCATTCTGGTGGTCCATGATCGAGGCGGTTGTGGCCTCGTCGACAGCCTGGCCTTCCACGATACCGTGTTCAAAGGTGTGCTGCTCACCAAGCTGGCAGATGTGTTCGACATCCTCGGTTACCTGGAGGGCACCGAGGTAGTCGCCTGCCGCGTTGCGGATGGCATAGTAGCGGATGAGCGTCCGGTGGCCGTCCATCACCTGGGACGATTCGACCATGTCCTTCTCTCCACTGTGAAGGAGGCTGAGGACCTTCTTGACCATGGGAACCACCTGCTTTGGATGGCAGCCCAGGACCGAGTGGTTGAGTCGCTCGTAGTCACGCCGGGGATTAGGGGAGTATCAGATGTACTGATCAGCGGCGTTGACGTAATCGAGTTCGTAGGGCATTGTCTTGAAGATTGCGTGGATATCTTCCAGGTTCACCCGGCCGGTGGGAAAATGGAAGAAACTGTCGGCTTGAAATGGAATATTTGTCATAATAGGATCCTCTTTTGAATTGAAGATAACGTTCTGTGAAAGTCAACCACCACGCCCTAAAGGACGTGGCTTGTGAGCAAACACCCTTCTGATGAGTGCTTGAACCACAATTTG
>NZ_CANCWK010000050.1:0-11851 GCF_947381495.1 Limosilactobacillus galli
GCTTCTAATCACCGAAGTGATTGAAGACCCTACACATTTAGTTCGTCAAAACTTTGTTCAGTTTTCAAAGGTCTACCAAGTTGTTAAACACAACTTCATCAGTTTAGCATTTCTTAATTTTAAAGTCAAGAACTTTTTTAATTAAGAAATCAATTGAAGTAATCTCACATAACTCACGAGACAACTTTTATTATGTTAACAAATCAATCAATCATTGTCAACAGCAATTTTGAAGAAGCAATCAAAGATAAATCATCGATAACCGCTGCTTCGTAACAGCAAGTAATAATATACCAACCTCGCAACAATTCGTCAATACCTTTTCCGTAAAAAATCAGAAAGTATTCCGGAAGTCGTAAAGACAATTGAAAACTTCGATTGCTGCCAAATCGAGATCATCAAAGCGGAAGCGTTCCCGCGGTCGAAAGCGAACGTAGGTAAACTCATCGCGGTCGCGAATATAAGTCACCTCACACACCGGAATGCCAAACTGTTCGAATGTTCGATGCTGTCGGTTCCCGGTATAGTCATTGCGCATTGCGTCCAATCGTCGAATAATCTGCACTAACTGTGAAGCAGCCATTACATCCTCTCCTCAAATCATTACTATATCCTACCCTACTATTTTCGCCAGCACGCTTCAACTAATTTGCTACCAAAAAAGTCGAAGCATCCTCTTCAGACGCTTCAACCAATCTAATGCTTTTATTCTGTTGCCACCTTGTCTGGCTTGATCATCAATGCGATCATCCCCGTAACCATTCCAAAGTAGTAGGTAATCAGGCGCCACAGGATCATCGCTAAAACTAGCTTGGTATTAGAATGTACAAAGCTGGCAAAGAGAACTGAAAAGCTGTATTCGGCACCCCCAGCCCCACCAGGGATCGGGAAAAGGGAAATGATCATGAAGATCAGAACATGCAGGCTCACCACCATGACAAAGTCGATATAGTGAATCCCCAATGCCAGCATGATGAAGTACGGAATCATGTAGTAGAAGAAGAGCTGCAGCAAAGTGACGACGCAGACCCGCCCCATCATCCGGTATTCACTCTTCATCTTTAGACTCTCCTGGTAGAAGGAGTCCACCATCTCATTTAACCGAATCTTCATCTTCTCGTAGCGTTCCGACTTGATAAAGATCGCCACGGGTCGGATCAAGAGGTTCATTGCCCGCTTCGTAAAGCGATACCAGTACATCACCATCAGCAGACCAACAATCACGGCTAGGTGGATCAAAAAGCCCAGCACAACCAGGATTGCCAGTGCATGCAATTTCTCCTCAATGTAGTGAAACCCAATCATGAGGCTGATGATGAAGTTAATAACAATCATCGCCTGGAAGACCACAAACTTCATCAACAGGACCGAGCTGGCCCGTCCGCCATCAACGCCCGACTGCAGCATCGCCACCAGCTGGGCGGGTTGGCCCCCGGTTGAGAATGGCGTGATCCCGTTAAAAAGCTGCTCAATTGGGGGCAGGCGCAAAGCATCCTTCCAGGTAAAGTCACGGTGCCGATCCTTCATGAAGATCTTCACCACAACCCCTTCCAGTCCCAAATAGAGACAAATGCAGAGAATAGCCACCAGCATCCATCCCCAGTTCAGGGTATTGACCTCGCGAACCAGCAGACGGAGGTTGACTGTCCGCAGCGAGTATCCAATTATCCCCACCCCGATCAGCATCATCAGGATGAGAACTAACCAATTTCGTCTATTCACGGGTCTTCTCCTCCTGTGCCTGCTGGTAGTAGAAATCGTGCCAAACCTGAGCCAGGTGTTCCTTAGAGTAGCGCTGGGCAGCCAGGTGAGCCTGATGCTGCCAATGGGCAAGCCGGGCCGGGTCATTGCGCAGCAGGGTCAGCTTCATCTGCATCTCATCCAGATTCTCCGCGGGCTCATAGTCGCCAGCAATGATCGAATGGTAGAGATCAAGATCCCGCAGCATGACGGCGTTCCCACAGCTAAAGGCCTCCAGGACCGACATTGGGAATAGCTCGTTATACGACGGCAATAGGAAGAGGTCTGCGGCATTGTTCAATTCGACGATCTCATCACGGGAGACGATCCCCGTGAAGCGCAGATTTTCCGGTGGATTATCCACCACCTGTTTAAGCTCCCGGTAGCCATCCGTCAATCGTCCAAAGGAAAAACCGCCGGCCCAGACAAACTGAACGTCCTCATTCTGTCGGGCTAGCTGAATGAAGTCCGGAACCCCCTTGCGCTCCTGAACCTGACCGCTTCCAAAGACGATAAAACGATCCCGGGGCAGGTGGTACTTGTCGCGCAGAGCCTTTTTTTCAGCCGGCGTCACCGGGTGGAAATGATCGCTGTCGACAAAGTTCGGAATATAGCTGATCTTCTCCTTAGGGATTCCATAGGCCACCAGCTTATCGATAAATGAAGGATTGACGACCACCAGGTGATCCATCCGCTTATAGAAGGCAATGACGTACCGGTAGAAAATCCCCCGGAACGGCTGCGGAATCTTCAGGCTCCCTTCTAAGGTCTCCGGCAGAAAGTGGACGTAGCCGATCTTCCGGCCCCGCTTAGCAGAAAAGGTTGAAAAATAAAACGGCAGGTCGATCGTGTGGTAGTGGCTGATTGTTGACGGTCGATACTTGTTGATCGCAATATCAAATTCATCTTGAAAATTGTTCTCCAACAGGTGGACCAACTCTAGGTACGCACTGCCGACTCCTTGGCCAGCGACCTTATCTGCCGATGAAAACATTGTAATCTTAAGCATAAGAACTCCCTAATCAGTGAAACAAACGATGCCGCAATTTCGATCCCTGCTCTGCAGCCAATTTTTGCTGGCAGTCAGTGTAAAACTCGACCACCTGCTTAGCAAAGACTTCCGACGAGATCGAATGCAGCTTGGCCTGACGTCGAGCGTGCGACTCCTGATCGTTCGGATGATCGAGATAGTGCAATACCCCGCGTACCAAGCCGCTTTGCTGTTGGAAACTCACCCCAATCGCTGGGTCGTCGATCAGCTCGTCAGTGTACTTGCTCCGCATCACCACAATTGGCAGGTCAGACGCCAGAGCCTCATCATAGGTCAGCCCTTGGGACTCCGAGTCGGATGCCGAGACAAAGACGTCGGCCATCTGGTAATAGTGATAAACCTCATTGTTGTCCACCTCGCCGGCAAACTGAATATGGTCGGTCAAATCCAGCTGGCGAACCTGGCGCTCCAGTGAATGCCGGGCCGGTCCCGCACCCACAATGAGCAGCTGGGCCGCGGGGCGTTTGCTCAGAATATCGGGCATGGCAGCAATCAAAGCATTGATATTCTTCTCGTAGGCCAAGCGGCTCAATGAAAGCAGGACGGGGGTATCGTCAGCATAGCCGTAGCGCTGCCGCAACTCGTGCACCTGCGCAGCCGAGTCCTTTTGCCGGTACACCCGCAGGTTAATACCGGTGGGGATCACCCGAATTGGCGCCGTCACATGGTAGCTTCGCATGGTATCGAGAACCCGGTCACTGGGAGCAATCACCCCGTCGATGCTCTTCATGTAGAGGTGCACAAAGGTGGCCACGTTGCGCGGCTTGACGATGTGGCCGTTGGCAATGTAGTGCAGGTAGTCCTGGTACATCGTGTGGTAGGTGTGCAGGCAGGGAATCTTCAACTCGCGGGCCACCAGCTTGCCCATCATCCCCAGCGCAAATTCTGTCTGGTTATGGACAATGTCGAGCTGAAACTTCTTAGCCAGCCGCACCGCGCGGAAAGCTCCCCTGACGGCAATTCGCCGTTCCTTGAACGAAACAAAGGGGATGCTTGGAAAGCGGTAGATGCCCTCCTCCACATCGTCATGCTTGGCCTGCGGGTCGGTGGTGGTGAAGATATAGACGTGGTGTCCCTGGGCAATCAGTTCGTCGCGAAGGGTTTTAATCGAGGTCGCGACCCCACTGACTTGCGGAAAATATGTATCTGTAAAGAGACCGATATTCAAACTAACTGCTCCTTTTAATCGTATTTAGCCATAATATTTTATTATACGCGAATGTTCGCCAAAATGACATTTCATTCCATTCTAAGATTAATTGGGTCCCCTGACAAGTTTCCAGCCAACAAAAAGCAGGCGGAAGACGATGCTTCCGCCCACTGTCAAGTAAGTTAATCTTTGCGCAACATTGGCACGTATTCCTTTACCAGCATCTCCACCTCACGGGCACTGTGCGCGGCTAGGGCCCGGTGAACGAGCGGCTGGAGCTGGCGGTTGTTCAGGTGGCTGATCAGGGAACGAATCGGCAAGATCTGGCTGCTGTTCATTGAGAATTCATCCAGCCCCATCGCGGTCAAGAGTGGGGTTGCCAGCGGATTGCCGGCCATCTCCCCGCACATGCCGACCCACTTGCCCTCGGCATGGGCGGCATCGATCACCCGCTTCACCAGCCGCAGAACCGCCGGATGGAGCTCCTGGTACAGGTAGGAAACCCGGGAGTTTCCCCGGTCGGCCGCAAACAGGTACTGGATCAGGTCGTTGCTGCCGATGCTGAAGAAATCGACATCGGGGGCGAAGACGTCGGCCATCACCGCTGCCGACGGAACCTCCAGCATCATGCCGACTTCGATATTATCGGCTACCGCCACACCAGCGCGACTCAGCTTCCGTTTTTCATCATCCAGCATCTCCCGCGCCTGGGTAAACTCCTCGGGGGTGGCGATCATCGGGAACATGATTGCTAGCCGCCCATAGGCCGAAGCCCGCAACAGCGCCCGAAGCTGGAGACGCAGGATTGTCGGCTCGGCCAGGCCAATTCGAATGGCCCGAAAGCCCAGGTAGGGATTCTCCTCCCGGGGCAGCTTAAGCATCCCAAGTCGCTTGTCACCGCCGATGTCGAGGGTCCGCGCCACCACCCGTTGCTGATCCATGCCACTGACAAACTGGCGGTAAGCGTTGAACTGTTTCTCTTCACTGGGCAGTTCCGTCTGGTTCATGTACAAAAATTCAGTCCGCAGGAGACCAATTCCCTCAGCACCGTGGTCCCGCGCGATGGCAATATCACTCAGGGCACCGACGTTAGCCGCCACCTCGTACTTACGGCCATCCTGGCTAGCAGTGTGCTGGTCGCGAAGAGCTCCCCAGGCCTGTTGTTCGCGGGCAAACTCCCCCGCTAACAACCGATAATGCTCCAGCTGCTGCTCGGTCGGGTTGACAATCACCTTGCCGTGAATCCCGTCAACGATCAGCAGGTCACCAGTCTTGATCTTCTTGGTAGCCGTATTGGTACCGACAACCACAGGCAGGGCCAGGGTCTTAGACATGATCGAAAAATGAGAAGTCCGGCCCCCAGAATCCGTCACCAGGCCCACTACATAGCGGCGATCCAGCTGGGCCATATCAGTCGGCGTAATGTTCGGCGCTACCAGGATTGCCCGGTGGTCCAGGGCTCCCGGATCTGGGAGTTTGACGCCCAGCAGGTGGCTGATAACCCGCTTGTAGACGTCACGGACGGCCAGAATCCGGGAGTTCAAGTAGTCATCATTATTGCGCTCAAAAAGTGCCAGATAGTTATCAGTCGCTAATTTGACTCCCCACTCGGCCGTATAAGAATGTTTATCGATTAAACGCTCAATTGTTGTTAGGAGGACGGGATCATTCACCATTGCCAGCTGGGCATCCACCACCGCGACCGCCTGGTGGCCAAGGTCTTGATGAGCCCGCTGCCGGATAGCCTGCAGCTCTTTGGTGGTTAAAGCAAAAGAATCACGAAGCCGAGCGACTTCATGATTCTTGTCAGCAATATGCTGTTTCTTAATGGATAGATCTGGCCCTACTAATAGGTAAGCAGGAGCGATGGCAATTCCGCTACTCGCTGCCAACCCATCTAGTAGTAAAGACATTAGTCAGTCAATTCTTCCTTCTTCATCGTTTCAGCAACGGCGTCTAAGGCTTCCTTCTCGTCGTCACCGTTAGCCGTGATGGTAACGTCAGCGTTTTGGCCAACACCAAGAGACATAACACCCATGATGGACTTCAGGTTAACGCTCTTGCCCTCGTAGGACAGGGTTACATCTGAGTTGTACTTGGATGCAGTTTGTACCAAAATCGTTGCTGGACGTGCGTGAATACCAGTCTCAGCAGTAATTGTAAAGTCACGTTTTTCCATACTTAATCAGTCTCCTTCGAGCAGATTTACTTAATTATCAGCGGCCATACACCTCTGATACACCTCGATACGTATATTTTAGCAATTGTAAGCGTTAAATACAAGATCACGGAAAATTAAACTCGACCTTTTAGCGAATTCCTTAACGTTCCCGCAAATGATAGGTAATCTTCCCACCGATATTGGCCTTGCCTTCGATCTGGGTCCGGTACGGATAGGCGTGGAAGACCCGCTGGAACTCCTGGAAGTTCTCCGGGGTAATCTCGAAGTGGTCGATCTTGCCGGCACGCAGGTCGTCGAGTTGCTGTTCAAAGTTTTCCATATTATTACCTCCATCAAAATTTTAACATAAATTAAAGCTGGATCACTCATTTTAGCATTCCAATATAAAGAGTGCTAAAATCTAAATAGGTATTTAACCGTTGCTTACACCGCCAAGTCTTTATGATTTTCGCAGGTCAGCACTTCTGACTTGCTTTACGACTAAAAGTAAGTATAATGTAATCAATGGTCAAGAAAGGTCAAAGAAAATTCAGACCTTTCACCCATACTTTTTAAGGAGGTATTTTATTAGATGCTCTGTCAAAATTGTCATCAAAATCCCGCGACGATTCACCCACAGATGAACTTTAACGGTCAGCGGGTTCAAATCGACCTCTGTCAAGATTGCTATCAAAAATTACAAAACCTTCAAACCAATATGATGAACGGGGGGAACGGAATGAATAACTTCAATTTTGGAAGCCTCGAAGACTTCATGAACGCAATGAACAACATGCAAAGCCAAGCTGCCGGCAACGGTCAAGCAGCCGGTGCCCAGGGCCAACGTCAAGGCGGCCGGCGCGGCGGCAAGGGAGTTCTCGGTCAATACGGGATCAACCTCACCGACATGGCCCGGCAAGGCAAGATCGACCCCGTGATCGGTCGGGACAACGAGATCAAGCGGGTCATCGAAATCCTCAACCGGCGGACCAAGAACAACCCGGTCCTGATCGGTGAAGCCGGGGTTGGTAAGACGGCCGTTGTCGAAGGTCTCGCCCAGGCCATCGTCTCTGGTGAAGTGCCAGAAAAGCTGGCCAACAAGGAAATCATTCGGCTCGACGTCGTTTCCCTGGTTCAAGGCACGGGAATCCGTGGCCAATTCGAAAAGCGGATGCAGCAATTGATGCAGGAAGTGCAGAAGAACCAGAACATCATCCTCTTCATTGACGAAATCCACGAAATCATGGGGGCCGGTAATGCCGAGGGCGGCATGGACGCCGGTAACGTCTTGAAGCCAGCCCTTGCTCGTGGTGACTTCCAACTCATCGGGGCCACGACCCTTAATGAATACCGGAAGATCGAAAAGGATGCGGCCCTCGCTCGGCGGTTCCAACCAGTCGAGGTTGACGAACCATCCGTCGAGGAAACCATCAAGATTCTTAACGGGATCAAGGGTCGTTACCAAGATTACCACCACGTTAAGTACACGGATGACGCCATCGTGGCCGCTGCTAAGCTCTCTGACCGTTACATCCAGGACCGGTTCCTGCCGGACAAGGCGATCGACCTGCTCGATGAAGCTGGTTCCCGGAAGAACCTCACTCTGAAGACGGCTGATCCAAACACGATTGAAAATGAGATCCACACGGCTGAAGCCCACAAGCAGCAAGCTGTTGACAACCAAGACTACGAAAAGGCCGCCTTCTACCGTGACCAAGTTACTAAGCTGGAGAAGGCCAAGAAGGCAGCGGAAGAAAACCACACTGAGGACTCCGCTACGGTTACGGTTGCTGACATGCAAAAGATTGTCGAAGAGAAGACCAACATCCCTGTCGGCGACCTGCAGAAGCAAGAAGAACACCAGCTGCGGGACCTCGACAAGAAGCTTGAGGAACACGTCATCGGCCAAAACGAGGCGGTTGATAAGATTGCCCGGGCCATTCGGCGGAACCGGATTGGGCTGAATAAGTCTGGTCGGCCAATTGGTTCCTTCCTCTTCGTCGGCCCAACTGGTGTCGGTAAGACCGAAACCGCTAAGCAGCTTGCTAAGCAGCTCTTCGGTTCCAAGGATGCTATGATCCGGTTCGACATGTCCGAATACATGGATAAGACATCGACTTCTAAGCTAATCGGGGCTGCTCCTGGTTACGTTGGTTACGAGGAAGCCGGTCAATTAACCGAACAAGTTCGGCGGCACCCATACAGCCTGATCCTGCTCGATGAAGTTGAAAAGGCCCACCCAGATGTTATGCACATGTTCCTGCAGATCCTCGATGACGGTCGCCTGACCGATTCACAAGGTCGGACCGTTTCCTTCAAGGACACGATCATCATCATGACGTCTAATGCTGGGACTGGGGATGCCGTTGCCAGTGTTGGTTTCGGTGCCGAAGCCAGTGGCAATACCCACTCCATCATTGACAAGCTGACCAACTACTTCAAGCCGGAATTTCTTAACCGGTTCGACGACATCGTTCAGTTCAACGCCCTCACCAAGGACGACCTGATGAAGATCGTCAACTTGATGATCAACGACGTCAACACGATGCTCAACGATCGTGGCCTCCACATCGATGTCCCAGAAGACGTCGAAGCCAAGCTGGTCGACCTCGGCTTCGATCCAAAGATGGGTGCTCGTCCACTGCGCCGGGTCATCCAGGAACAGATTGAAGACCGGATCGCCGACTACGTACTTGACCACAATGACGTCAAGCAGTTAGTCGCTAAGCTCGACGACGATGGCAACATCACCGTAACTGCAGCTACGGCTCCTGCCACTACCAGCGACGTTAACAAGCAAGAAGACTAAATAAAGAACCCGCAACACCGGTCCCCTAATAAATAGATAACCCGTCCGGAATACGTACAATGATATTCCGAACGGGTTTTTATTATGGATGATATCTTTATTTGTTATTGTCCCAAGCGGCGCCGAACCTCCAGTACCGGCAACGCGATCAGCGGCACGATGATGACGGCCAGGAGAAGCTCCGCCAGGCCATTGGTCGCCATGATCGCCAACAGGGCCGGTAAAAGGTGGCTAACGTTCACCCCGTAAGCGTGGGCCACGGCGGGCGTCCGATAAAAGAGGTAGATCAGTCCCAGAACCAGGCCGGTATTCGTGATGGCTCCGGCGGCCGCTGCCAAGATTGCTGCCAAACGTTGAGAGTGGCTATAGTGGACAACCAGCTGGAAGAGGTAGCCGGCCACCCCGCCGATCATGATCCGTGGAAAAATGGCCACCAGCGGATTGGTAAACACCAGCGGAGCGAGCGGACTCGTCGGTGCCACGAAGGCGCGAACCCAGGTCAGGATACCCCAGACACCACCGATGATTGCCCCCTCCCCTGGCCCGAGGGTGATTGCCGCCAGGATAACCGTGACGTGGAGGGTGGTGATACTCAGCGGTCCCAGGGGGATGTTGCCGAAGAACGGAACCAGGTCCTGGAGGATGATAATCGCCATAAAGATTGCCCGTAGCGTATTCCGCCGGATGCGTTGGTGCCGTGTCATTCTCTTCCCTCACTTTCGTTTCGAATAGCTAAATTCTACCAGATCAGGGGTGGCTTGGCTAATTTTAAGGGTGATTAAAAATAGCAGAGCGAATGCGTGACGGCTAATAAAAAGCGGTATAATAAAAGAAATAGTATCTTTATCGGGGTGGAAACATGTTTGAAAAGTTTAAAACGGGCAACCCAATCTGGGTTTATTATGTCGATATTGATTCCGGCGCCAATCTGATTGTGCCCCAATTGCTACGGGGACGCATTGGCGAAGAATACCAGGTTGATCAGAAAAAGTTCCCCAACTACGACTATGTCAAGGCTGAGGGCGAGCTTACCGGGACCTTTGACATGACCCAGCGTAACATCAAGCTTTTTTACCGTAAGAAGTCATGGGGCGAAGTCCAGGACATCGATATGTATCTGGAGCTGGAGGCCCCAACGGTCGTCTACGATACTGTCGAGGGGATGCCGGTCAGCCAACCGCTGCCACAGGATATCATCATCAAGGCCTTCCAGCGGGTCGCCACCAAGGATGGGCAGTTCTGGTACGAGATTGGTGCTGACCAGTGGATCAAGTACGAAAAGATGCACGTCGTCGACAACCCGTTCGAAGGCGAGAAAAAGATCCCTTCACGCCTGGAAAACCAGCTGACCGTTCTCCGGCTCAATAACGTCAAGGCCACTATTGACTACATCCCCGGCAAGGCAATCGATATCTACGATGCCCCATATGGAAACCGCGTGGACAAGATTGACGATGGCCAGGAAGTTACCCTCACCAACAAGCTCAGCGATAACCAGCTGACCTGGTATGAGATTGGAGACAAGCGGTATGTTTCTGGGAATTATGTGAAGATTGATGAGGAGGAATAAGGATACTTATTCCTAACTAAAAAGGCGTTGACCAATTGCAGAACCGTAGCAATTGGTCAACGCCTTTGTTTTATTCAGGTGTAGTTTTTTCTTCAGTTGGATGTTCAATGCGGTAAATATCAAAGAAGTATTCACAGACGGTCTTAACCACCGCATAAGCCGGAATGCAAAGGATCATCCCCGCAATCCCAGCAATGTGTCCTGCCGCCAGCAGAAGCAAGATGATCGTCAGTGGGTGAATCTTAAGGCTGCGCCCAATAATGTTCGGGTAGACAATGTTCCCATCGATTTGCTGAACTATCAGGACCACAATGATTACCGGAATCAGCTTCTTCGGTGCCATCGTTAGTGAAACAAACAGGGCCGGCGCAATCCCAATATAGGGTCCGATGTAAGGAATAATGTTGCACAGACCAGCAACGATCCCGAGGACCAGGGCCATCGGTTGCTTGATGATCAGGTAACCAATTGAGGTGAAGACCCCGACGAAAAGACATTCAATCACCTGCCCAGAAATGTATGAGGACAGGGTATCATTCATCTTGCGGAGCAACTGGTCGACTTCCTTGGCATGGTGCGGTGACAACCACTTCTGGACACTTGGCGCCAGCTTGGAGCCATCCTTGAGCATGTAGAAGAGCATCACTGGCACGGTGATGGTAACCACCGTGATGTTGGTGACCATCCCAATAATATCGCCAACTCGCGACGACAACCCCTTCAGGACGATCTGAGCATACTTGGCCAGCTGGTGGTCGAATTGCCGATAGTAGGAGTTCAGGTCAACCTTCTTGAACGGCGAGTGCTGAATCGTGTTGTTCAGCAGGCGTTGAATCCCCGTAGCCGTCTGCGGCAGATGGGTCACCAGACTGGTGATTTCCTTGACCACCGGCGGAATCAGGATTGCTAGTCCCCCAACAATGATCAAAATCAGCAGGACTACCAGGAGGAGACTCGCCACCCCCTTATTAAAACGAAAACGACCAATCCGCACCTTCATCATCAATTTAAGGATTGGGTTCAGCATGTAATACAGAAAGCCCGATAAGATCAGCGGCACGAAAACCACTGAAATAAAAGTTAAAAAGGGCTTGAAGATAAACTGAATCTTCGTGCAGACAAAGATTAACGTCGCAATGACAAGCAGGACCAGTGGCCAAAAAAGCCAATGGTAGAATTTTTGACTAGACATTATATTTCATCCTTAGCTTTAATTAATCATCTAATATGATAAGTCTATTTCATAGCAAAAGATAGCTACTAATTCTAAGGACGGTGAAGTTTTTATTTCACTCTAAATTTCAAGAATAAGTTAGCCACTAAGCTGAAATAAATAGCACTGACCAATTAATTATTGGTTGATGAGAACG
>NZ_CANCWK010000051.1:0-11079 GCF_947381495.1 Limosilactobacillus galli
TATGCAAATTGTGGTTCAAGCACTCATCAGAAGGGTGTTTGCTCACAAGCCACGTCCTTTAGGGCGTGGTGGTTGACAGAAACGGGGGATTGAAATGACACGGATCGAACGATTGCAGAAGCGCTTGGAAAAGCTTTACATTGATGCCTTTCTGGTTACCAATCATGACAACATTTTCTACCTCACCGGTTTTGAACTGATGGCGGGGGATGGCTACCTGCTGATTACCAAAAACGATGCCATCATTGTCTCCGATGACCGCTACCAGCTGGCCTTGGAGGAATTTGACAGTGATGAGGTGGTGGCGACCATCACGCGGGACTATTACGGGGCCCTCAACCGGATCTGCCAGGCCCTTAAGGTAACTGTCCTGGGATACGAGGACACCCTCTCCTACCGTCTCTATGACGTTTTGGATGAGGTGATGGTGGCCGATATCGTTCCCTTTACCAACCTGATCGAGAAGATGCGGATGATCAAGGACAGTGGTGAACTGGCGAAACTGCAGCGGGCCGCCGACCTCCAGGCTCAGGGTTATCAATATGTGCTGAACAAGGTTCGCCCGGGGATGACGGAGCGCCAACTAGCCAATCAGCTGGACTTCTGGATGAAGGAGCATGGGGCTAGCAGGGCCTCTTTCCTGACCATCATGGCCAGCGGCGAGAACTCGGCTAAACCGCACGCCACAGCCGGTGACCGGGTGATCGGCGACGGGGACGTGGTGACCCTGGACTTCGGTTACTTCGTGGACGGCTACACCGCCGACATGACCCGGACGTTTGCGGTCGGTTCAATCGATCCCGAGTTGCGTGACGTCTACGAGATTGTCAACACGGCCCGCCAAGAGGTGATTGACCACATCAAGGTTGGGGAACGCGGGGATGTTCTCGACTCCTATGGGCGCAAGCTGATCGCCACGGCTGGCTACGACGACGAATTCAACCACGGGATGGGACACGGGATTGGTCTGGCGGTGCATGAACTGCCTGCCAGTTACGGCCCGGCCGCCACGGACGTGAAGCTACATAACAACGAGGTAATTACGGTCGAACCGGGGATTTACATTCCTGAGATCGGCGGTGTCCGGATCGAGGATGACGTCGTGGTTACTCATGGCGGACCGCAGGTCTTGACGACAGCCCCCACCGACCTGATTATTGTGGGCGACTGACGATGAAAGATTTACAAGCACTCTATGCCGCAATCGATGAGCACGGCCACCAGGCGCTGGCTGCGCACCAGGAAGAGGTTGATCCCTACCTGGGCGTGAGCAACGATGACCGGCGGGGGTTGGCCCTGATCCTGCACCTGCCGGCCCACGTCACCCGCAACATTAACTTTGCCCTGCAACCGCTGAAAACTGCCGACCGGGGGCTCTACTGTTACCTGGCGGCGGATATGCACATTACCGTTATGGATATTATCGGGGCGCACCCTGGCTTTCACCTGGACCCTGCTCGGCTGGCAGACTATCGGCGGGTGGTCGCTGAGACGGTGGCAGAGGCGCCAGCGATTGATTGGCACCTGGCCGGACTGATGCTGAGTCCGGGGGCTGTGATGGTCAAAGGCTTCTACTCAGGATCGTTAGCGACGCTGCGGGCCAGGCTGCGTGATCGGCTTGCCCGAGCCGATCTGCCGGTCCAGGAGCGCTATGCGACCCAATCTGGACACGTCACGGTGGCCCGGTTTGCCCGCCCGCTTCCTGATTCGGATGCAGTGATCAAACTGGTTGATGCGGACCGGGCGCTTTCCTTTGGCGATTTCACCAGCACCCGGGCGGATTTAGTTGTTCATGATTGGTATAATCACCGGGTTCATCTGGTGAACTCGGTTGCTTTTGCCGAATGAGCCGGGGAATATTGATTTTTATCCTTGTTTAGTGCAAAATAGAATAAGTAATCTTAAATTGGGTATGATCACCCGATGACGAAGAGAAGTGGAGGACTAGTAATGGCAGAAGATTCGAAGATTATCCTCAATAGTGATGATCAGTCTCTGGGTACGATCCAGATCGCCCCACGGGTACTGGAGATCATTGCCGGAATTGCCGCTAGTGAAGTCGACGGTGTTTCGAAGATGTACGGCACGTTTGCCAACAGTGTGAGTGAACTTTTGGGTCGGCGTTCTGACTACCGGCGCGGTGTGAAGATTGCTAATGACCAGGATGAATTGGCAATTGACGTCGATGTTTATGTTGAATATGGTGTTTCCGTGCCAAAGGTTGCCGGCCTGATTCAGGAGCGGATCAAGCAGCAGGTAGCGCTGATGACTAACCTACAGGTCACCGAAGTTAATGTCCATGTGAAGGGCATTGTAGCGGCGGCAGAAGACCAGACTGTTGACCCGGATGACATCTTTGGCGAGAAGAAGGACGAAGAAGAAGCGGGGGATCACGAATGAGTTTAAGCCGACACCAAGTTCGTGAGGAGGCCTTCCAGGTTCTGTTTGCCCTGCAGACAGATTCAGATGCCGACCTTGCTACGATTTACCAATCAATTCCACATCACGACCAGCACCAGATTCCCGAATACCTCAAGACCCTGGTTGAAGGGGTCAATGAGCACCAGGGAGAACTGGACCAGGAGATCAGTTCACTCTTAGCCGACGAGTGGACGATTGACCGTTTGGCTAAGCCGGACCTGGTCATCCTGCGCTTAGGCCTGTTCGAGATACAATACGTTGACGATGTTCCAGCAGCCGTTGCTATCAACGAAGCCCTGGAACTCGCTAAGACTTTCAGCAATGATAAGTCCCGGAAGTTCATCAATGGGGCTTTGGGAAAGTTCGAACGTCAACTATCAAATTAAATGAAAAAACGCTGATCACTTGCTGGGCGAGGATCAGCGTTTTTTGGGACTTTTGCGGGCCTTTGTGCCCCATAATGAACATGGTAAAATAAGTCTTGACACTTAATCTTTAAGGGGGATTTGCAATGGCGACAGTAATTGACGGACGAAAGTTGGCTAAAGAACTGAACCAGCAGACTAAAGAGCGGGTTGCCAAACTGGCCAGCCGGGGAATTCAACCGGGGATCGTCGTGATCCTCGTTGGTGAGGACCCGGCCAGTGTCATCTACACCCGCAACAAGCAGCGCAAGGCTGAGAAGCTCGGCATCAAGTCGATCCTGAAGAAGTTCCCTGCCGACGTTGACCAGGTAACCGTGATGGCAGCGGTGGACCAGTATAACCATGATGACACGATCGACGCGATCCTAGTTCAAGAGCCGCTGCCCGACCAGCTGGACGGCCAGGCAATTACGAATGCCATCCGGCCCGATAAGGACATCGATGGCCTGCACCCGACCAACCTGGGAAAGCTCTATGCTAACCAGCCGGGGAATTACCCAGTGGCCTGCACCCCGCGGGGCGTCATGACCATGCTGCACCACCATCATGTTGAATTGGCGGGGAAGAATGCCACGATTGTCGGCCGGAGCATCCTGGTCGGCAAACCGATGGCGGCCCTCTTAAACAATGCTAATGCGACAACCACTCTGGCCAGCCGTCATACCCGTGACCTGGCGGCCGCCACGCGCCAGGCAGATATCCTGGTGGTCGCGGCGGGCAGCCCGCACCTGATTAAGGCGGAAGACGTTAAACCGGGTGCTGTCGTAATTGATGTTGGTATCAACCGCTTGTCATCTGGTAAACTGACGGGAGACGTCGATTTCGAACACGTCCAGGATGTAGCGAGCCTGATCACGCCGGTACCGGGCGGGGTTGGTCCGATGACCATCGCCAGTCTGATGCAGCAGACGGTTGACCTGGCAGAATGGAGACACAATGGACAGAAGTAAGTATTTAACGGTAAGTCAACTGACTAAATACCTGAAACTCAAATTTGACCGGGATCCTTACCTGCAGACCGTTTATCTGACGGGGGAGTTGTCGAACTTCCGTCTGCGGCAACGGCACCAGTACTTCAGCTTGAAGGATGATGGGGCGGTGATCGATGCGGTCATGTTTGAGAGCAAGTTCCGCCAGGTTAAGTTCCGTCCCGAGGAGGGGATGAAACTCCTGGTGGTAGGCCACGTCGGTTTGTATGAGCGGAACGGCCGTTACCAGATCTATATTGATAAGATGGAGCCGGATGGCGTCGGCTCGCTCTACGTGGCCTTTGAACAACTCAAAAAGAAGTTGAGCGCGGAGGGCCTGTTTAACCTGCCGAAGAAGCCGCTCCCCAAGTTTCCGAAGCGAATCGCGGTGGTTACCAGTCTGGACGGGGCGGTGATCCGGGATATCAACACGACCGTCCGGCGGCGCTACCCGATCGCCCAGGTGGTTCTCTACCCGACGGTGGTTCAGGGCGAAAAAGCCGCGGCTGACATTGCCCGTCAGATCAAGCGGGCCAACGAACGCGGCGACTTTGACACCCTGATCATTGGTCGTGGCGGGGGTTCGATTGAGGATCTCTGGCCGTTTAACGAGGAAGTGGTTGCCCAGGCCATCGCCGACAGCAAGATCCCTGTGATCTCCTCGGTCGGTCACGAAACGGATACCACAATTGCCGACCTGGTGGCTGACCAGCGGGCCGCTACCCCGACGGCTGCGGCTGAGCTGGCTACCCCGGTCCTGACGGAGACCCTGTTGGCAATTCAGGATAGCCAAAACCGGCTGGCCAACGCGATGCAGAACCGGCTTGCCTTTGCCAAGAAGGAATTGGCCAAGCAGACTCAGAGCTACATTTTCCAGCAGCCAACCCGGCTGTACGAGAACTACGCCCAGAAGGTTGACCAGCTGACCCAGCAACTGGTTCAGCTGCAGCAAAATATGTTTGTCAACCGAAAGGCCCAGCTGCAGCAATTGACCAGCCGGCTGGCTGCTACTTCGCCGCGGCACCAGCTCAGTCAGCAGGAACAACTGGTGGCCCAGCTGACCAAGCAGCTGCGGACCAACGCCCTGACAGATTACCAGCGGCGGCAGGACCAACTGACCGGCCTGATCCGGCAGCTGGATGCGCTCAGTCCGCTGAAGATCATGGGACGTGGCTATACCTACGTCACGAAGGATAAACGCGTGGTCAACCAGGCTGGCCAGCTGGAAGTCGGCCAGGAAGTCCAGCTGCATTTTAAGGATGGCCAGGCAATGGCGAAGATTACGAAGATCAAGGAACAGGAGAATAAGTAATGGCAACAAAAGAAGAACCAACATTTGAAGAACAGCTGGCCCAATTGCAACAAATCGTCAACCAGCTGGAACAGGGAAATGTCCCGTTGGAAGAAGCATTGCAGCAGTTTCAGGAGGGGATCAAGCTCTCGAAGGAATTGCAGGGTAAGCTGACCAACGCGGAGAAGACCCTTGGCCACCTGATTGATGACGATGGCAGCGAGAAGGTCTACGAGGGCAGTGATGATGACCCCAGTAACAACGGTGGCGGCAACCGCGGTTATGGTAGCGGAGACCAGGTGAAGGGTTAATCATGGTACAGACGATTAGTGAACTAAAATCAAGCATCGACGACTACCTTAGTGATCACCTGGTAGCTGACGTTGACCAAGCCACTTTATATTCCTCAATGCGCTACTCGCTGATGGCGGGCGGTAAACGTCTGCGGCCGGCCCTGACCCTGGCAACAGTTGAAATGCTGGGCGGCACGGTGGATGAAAACGTCATACACGCCGCTACCGCTCTGGAGCTCCTCCACACCTATTCCCTGATTCACGATGACCTGCCGGCGATGGACAATGATGACCTGCGCCGGGGGAAGCCGACTAACCACTGCCGTTACGGTGCCGGGATGGCAACGCTGGCGGGGGATGGCTTGCTGACGCTGGCCTTTCAGTGGGTGACCGATAACGGCTTGCCGGCCGCCATCCGGGCCGAGCTGACCTTGGCCTTGGCCCAGGCGGCTGGTCCTGCGGGGATGGTTGCCGGTCAGGCCCGTGATATTGAGGGCGAGGGGCACCAGCTGGACCTTGACCAGTTACGCTACCTTCATCGGCAAAAGACCGGGGCCCTGCTCCGTTATGCCGTCCTGGCTGGGGGAATCATTACCAACCAGTCACGGCCGGTCAAGGCGGCGCTGGCAGACTTTGGCGCCCAGTTTGGCCTGGCCTTCCAGATATACGATGACCTGATGGATGTCTTGGGAACTACTGCCCAGATGGGGAAGCAGGTTCACAAGGATGCCGGTGAGCACAAGAATACCTACCCGGGGCTGCTGGGAGTCGCGGGGGCCGAGGAGCAATTGCACAAGGCGCTGCAGTCAGCCAAGGCGGCCCAGACTAAGCTCGGTGAGCTGACGGGGCGGTCGTTTGCTGGTTACGATCAGTTTTTAGCATATTTTAAGTTGTAGAGGAATTTTAAGCATGAAAAAAGAACGCGTAGATGTATTGTTAGTCCAGCAGGGACTTTTTGATTCCCGGGAACAGGCTAAACGCTCGGTGATGGCCGGCGAAATCCTGGGGAAGAACAACGAGCGCCTCGATAAGCCGGGACAAAAGATTCCGGTGACGACAACCCTGCACATGAAGGGCCACAAGATGCCCTACGTCAGCCGGGGCGGCCTGAAACTGGCTAAGGCGCTGAAAGTCTTCAATATCAGTGTCGAGAATAAGACAGTCTTAGACATCGGCTCGTCGACCGGCGGCTTCACTGATGTGATGCTGCAAAATGGTGCTAAGCTGAGCTATGCCCTGGACGTGGGAACCAACCAGCTGGTTTGGCAACTGCGGGAGGACCCGCGGGTAGTGGTAATGGAGCAGACCAACTTTCGTTACAGTACCCTGGACGACTTCACCCATGGCCAGCCGGAGTTTGCCTCAATTGACGTCTCCTTCATCTCCCTGCGGCTGATTCTGCCGCCGCTGGCCAAGATTCTGAAGATGGGCGGCGAAGTGGTGGCCCTGATCAAACCGCAATTTGAGGCGGGCAAGGAGCATGTCGGCAAGCACGGGATTGTCCGTGACCATGCCGTTCACCGCGCTGTTTTGGAGGAGGTCCTTCAGTTTGCCAACGAGGACCATTTTAACGTGTTGGGACTTGACTATTCACCGATCAAGGGTGGCCAGGGCAACATTGAATTCCTGGCGCACCTCAAGCTGACTGATCAGCCGGGATCCATATCCGCAGCAGTTGATATTGACCGGGTACTGGCGGCGGCCGATCAGGATCTAAATCAAAAGGAAAAGTAGGGAGTTTTTATGAAAAAGGCAGAACGTCAGGAGAAGATTCGAGAAATCATTACGGCGGAAAGCATTGAGCGCCAGGAGGACCTGGTCAAGCGCCTGAACGAATTGGGATTACGGGTCACGCAGGCGACAATTTCACGCGATATCAAGGAAATGCAGCTGGTGAAGATTCCGGCTGAAGACGGCGGTTACCGTTACGGTCTGCCGGCATATCGGCAGCAAAGTGATGACCAGCAGTTGAAAGGTGTTCTGCAGGACAGCCTGATGAAATTAAAGCGCAGCGATCGTTTCTTGGCGCTGACGGTCCACCCGGGAAATGGACCGGTAGTTGCTGTTCTCCTGCGGCGGGCAGATTACGCGGAGATTTTTACGACGATTGGGGATGACGCCAGTGTGCTGATTGTCTGTACTTCAGCCGAGGCGGCGAGCCGATTGGAAAATAAGCTGAACGAATTAACAAATAACTAAGGCGGGTGAGCGTGTGCTGCAAGAATTGACAATTGATAACCTGGCGATCATTAAGCACCTGACCTTGGATTTTGCCAGCCAAATGACGGTCCTGACCGGGGAAACCGGGGCCGGAAAATCAATCATTATTGATGCGGTTGGTCTCCTGGCGGGCGGCCGGGGATCGCAGGAGTATATCCGCCGGGGGGAGGATAAGCTGAGCCTCCAGGGCCAATTTGCCATTCCGGATGATCCGGCCTTCAATGATTTGCTGGACTCGATGGGGATTGACCACGAGGATGGCATGCTGATCATCTCCCGGGATATCCACCGCAACGGGCGGAACATCATCCGGGTCAATGGGGAACTGATCAACACGACGATGCTGCGCAAGATCGGTGCGCACCTGGTTGATATTCAGGGACAGAATGAGCACCAGCAATTGATGCAGCCCGAAACACACCTGGGGATGCTGGATCAGTTTGCCGGGGCTGCGGAGACGCCGCTCCTAGATGCGTACCAAGAACATTACCGAGACTACGTGAAGCTCAAGGCCGCCGTCAATAAGAAGCAGGCCAACGAGCAGCAGTGGGCCCAGCGGCTCGACATGCTTCGTTACCAGGTTAAAGAGATCAGTGATGCCAATCTGAAACCAAACGAGGAGGATGAGCTGACCAGTGAGCGGGACCGGTTGGAACACTTCCAGCAGATCAACAATGCCCTTCAGCAGGCGGTCACCACCTTTAATGAGGGCGAGAACCCGGTGCTGGACCAGATTGCGACCGTAATGGACGCGATCAACGGGATTGCGGACTTTGACGATGCCTACGATCAGCTGAGCAAGTCGCTGAACGACGCTTACTATGCCCTTCAGGATGTCGCCAACGAGGCTGGGCAGCAGCTGGACCTCTTGGAATTTGATGACGGCCGGCTGGCAGAAATCGACCAGCGCTTGACGACGATTGGCGATCTGGAGCACAAGTATGGTGACCAGGTCAAAGACGTCCTGAACTACTATGCCAAGATCAAGAAGGAGCTCGACGAGATGGAGAGCACGGCCGATAGTAACAGCAACCTTGAGGAACGCTTGAAGGCGGCTGAGGAAGAGCTGCGGAAGATCGGCAAGCAGCTCAGTCAGGTTCGGCAGAAGGCTGCTCACGAGCTGGCCAAGCGCGTTCACCAGCAGCTGCAGGAACTCTACATGTCGAAAGCCGACTTCGAGGTCCACTTTGCCAACCACGGGACTGACCAGTTCACGCCGACAGGAATCGATGAGGTTGAATTCTACATTCGGACCAACCCTGGTGAAACGATGGGACCCCTGGCCAAAATTGCCTCGGGGGGTGAACTTTCCCGGGTGATGCTGGCTTTGAAGACGATCTTTGCTCAGAACGAAGGGGTCACCAGTATTATCTTCGATGAGGTGGATACCGGGGTCAGCGGTCGGGTTGCCCAGGCAATTGCCGATAAGATCAAACTGATTGCGGCCCATTCACAGGTCCTCTGTATCACCCATTTGCCACAGGTGGCCGCGGTTGCCCAGCACCACTTCCTGATCAAGAAAGGCGTTCATGATAACCGGACGACGACCCGGGTGACGGCCCTGTCGGCTGACCAGCGGGTTGATGAACTAGCCCGGATGCTTTCCGGTGAGAAGATTACTCAGCTGACCAGGGAGCATGCACAGGAGTTGCTGGAGATGGCGCACCCGGCAGAAAAATAGGCAGTAAAAAACTCACGATTATCGATGTGATGACTTAGCCATCAGCAATTTGATAATCGTGAGTTTTTTGTTTATTCGGCAACTGGGTAATTAGAGGTTAGCGATATAGCGAATCTGGTCGAAATCCACCACGTAAGTTGTCTTGTGATTGCGAATGAGATAACGGTGATCGCTCAGCAGCTTGACCTGGCCGTAGGTGTTGACTGGGTAGCCCTCTGCTGTCTTAGGCATTAACTGGAAGAAGACAGACCAGTGCTGATCGATAGCCTGGTTGAGAAAAAGCTGCCGCTGGCTGGCCGGTTGTGGGGTCAAGAGCTTAACATGCGAGATGAAAACCGGGTCCTCGGTAAACAGGTGATGGATTGTCCGGGTGAGGATTTGGGGAGCACGCTGGAGTAGAGTTGGTTGATTAATTTGTTGCATAATGGCATTCCTCCGAACATTTGTTTGTGTTTATAGTATACGAACATCTGTTCAGGAATGCAAGGGCAAATCAGCCCCGGCCAAAAGTCCGTGTGAACGGTTGATTTATCAGCCGGTTTAGTGCATTATAGTAGTAATACGTTAAAATTTGATAGGGAGAAATAGCATGGCAAATCGTGGAATGTTAATTGTCCTTTCTGGTCCATCCGGTGTTGGTAAGGGGACCGTACGAAAGGCGATCTTTGATTCAAATGACAATGATTTTCAGTACTCTGTTTCAATGACGACCCGTAAGCCGCGGCCGGGTGAGAAAAACGGGGTTGACTACTACTTTGTATCAAAAGAAGAGTTTGAGCATGAGATTCAAACCGGTGGGATGCTTGAATACGCCAAGTATGTTGACAACTATTACGGCACCCCATTAAAATATGTTAATGAGACGTTGAATTCCGGCAAGGACGTTTTCCTGGAGATCGAAGTCAACGGTGCGATGCAGGTGCGGTCGAAGGTTCCGGATGGGGTCTTCATTTTCCTCACGCCGCCGGACTTGGATGAATTGAAGCACCGGTTGATCCACCGGGGAACGGACAGCATGGAGGTTATTAACAAGCGGATCCAGAAGGCCTTTGGTGAAATCCAAATGATGCAGAACTACGATTACGCGGTTGTTAACGACGAAGTGCCTCGTGCCGTAGAGAAAATCAAGGACATTATTCGCACGGAACGTTTGAGGGTTCCACGGGTAATGCCGCGCTATCTTGAAATGTTAGGAGACTCACAGAAATGATTCTTTACCCATCAGTTGATGAATTATTAAAGCGGATTGATTCCCGCTACTCTTTGGTAATGTTAGCCAGCAAGCGGGCCCACGAATTGGACACCGGTTCCGCACCGCTGCTGGACCACTACGAATCCAGCAAGTCAGTTGGTAAGGCCCTTGAGGAGATCCTGGCTGGCAAGGTCACTATTGACCCTGACCACACCGAGGACCTGCAGGACTAATTACGTAAGGTTAGAGATAGACAAGGGGACTTTTCAGATCGATTCCGGTCGTGAAACGTCCTCTTTTTTGAAAGTGGGCAAGGAAACATGTTCTTTTAAGGACGTGATGAATTGCCCCTCTGTTTTACACGTAGTGCATATGGTTACAGTAATACATGATATAATAGTTAATATGAAAGATACGAATAGACTTACGTATGGACGGACATCCGTCTATAATTTGAATTACCATTTGATCTGGGGTACCAAGTACCGTAACAAAGTTCTGAAAGGACACATTGAAGCGGTCTTCCGGGAGCAAGTCCGGGAAATTGCCAATAAGTACGGCTTTACAGTAGCCCACATGGAAATTGGT
>NZ_CANCWK010000052.1:0-10323 GCF_947381495.1 Limosilactobacillus galli
TTAACCAATAAGCAGTTTAATTATGATCCGCACGATAAACATGCCATTCTAAAAAGTGATTTGATGGAAGATAAAACAGATGAAGAAATTAATCGATATATGCTTAACAACCTCAGTATCTATGATCAGATTGGGGAATAAAAATGAATCAGTATCAAAAACTAATTGATAATTTAACGAAGTTAAATTTACATCATATGGCTGCATCAATTGCGGATTATCGGCAACAAGTCAATGACAGTCAAATCAGCTTTAGTGAAGCACTATTAGAATTAACTGATAAGGAGATTACCTATCAGCAGCAGGAAAGCCTAAAGAGAAGAATCAAACGTGCTAGATTTCCGATTATTAAACGACTAAATGAGTTTGATTATCAATTTTAACCTTCGATTAACCAGCAGCAAATCGCTGAGTTTGCGACCATGTCATTTCTGGATAATCAAGAGAATATTATCTTTATTGGCAGCCCTGGCGTAGGTAAAACGCATCTGGCAATTGGTCTTGGCATCGAAGCATGCCGGCAAGGTGTACGAACACTATTTATTAATTGCCATGAATTAATACTTAGATTGAAGGCGGCGCAAGAAAAGCAACATTTAGAGCGCGTAATGCGCCGATATGAAAGATATGACCTGTTAATCATTGATGAATTAGGCTATTTACCAATAACAGCGGATGAAGCGAAACTATTGTTTCAACTAATAAATGGCCGCTATGAACGTAAATCAACGATCATAACGACCAATGTACCATTATCAAGTTGGGAAACCGTCCTTCAGAGCACGGCGACGGCAGAAGCAATTTTAGACCGCCTTGTCTACCACTCACATGTAATTAAGATCAAGGGAAAGTCATACCGTTTGGCATCGGTCAATCCCTAAACCGCCCAAATCATACATTTTTAAACCGCCATAAAACGACAATTTTAAATTGCCCTTGACATATCACTACAGTGTCATAAACACAATGGAGGAGTTTATCATGAAAAAGAGTATCGTTATTGCTAGTACAGCTTTAGTTGCAATATCTTTAGCTGCATGTAGCAACCAATCATCAAGTTCCAAGAATACATCTGATAATGTTAAAACTGCTAAGAAAGTAGCAGCAAGTAGTTCAAAGCCACAAACTGATAAGTTCAATAATAACGAGTATGGTGTAATGGGCTATTTAATGCTTAGTCAAACGGATGCTTCAAAATTAGCAAATGCAGAAAAAAGTACTGGCGATTCTGACGGCATGAAAATTTCTAAAAATGCGAATACTTATACCTTTGAAGTCTTTCCAATGGGGCATTCAACAGATATTACTGTTAATAATGATAATGTAACAGTTAAATATGACGAAAATACTGATGGCACTGGCATGGGTAACAAGAATGGTAGTAAAACCTATTCTAAGCAAGAATTAGTGAAGAAATATGCCAACCAAAAAGATACGATTGATGAGATAGTTACTAAATATGATTTAAATAAAAATATAGATTCTAATAGCAGTAGCCAACAACCAGCTCCAACTGACCTTGATGAAAAAACTGAAGCAGTTCTGATTTACGCTAAAGCAAATGGCTTCGATACTTTAGATGTATCTGACAACAATGATGCTAATATGGAGTTGTCTACTGCTGATAATGGTAGAAAAACTGTTGGTTATGGCTCTGATGGTGATGTTCAGTATCAAATTAATGGTAATAATGTTACCTATTGGACATTGGATCACAGTAATGATACACCAGCATATAAGCAAAAAATGATTGAACATACAACTACTCTTTCAGAATTAAAACAAGAATTCTATACTGCTGGTAATCAACGTCAAACAGTTGATATTATTACTGACAATATGGACGTAGATTAATCATGAATTAAAATAGGTACTACATATTTTGAATTTATGTAGTACCTATTTTACTCTATACCACATATAAGCCATAAAAACTATACTTGCTCAAGTTTAAGAAATGCACACAGTTTTCAATTAATTATTCCTATTAAATCAACGTTTATAGGATGTTACTCAATTTTCACATGCACACGCTTTTTTTGTGTGCACAGCTGTGTGCATAATATTCTAAAATAAACAAAAATAGTCCTTGATACATCTCCGTAAAACGTTGATATATCAAGGACTAATAAACCTTGTAAGTTTTAATTATGCTGACTAGAGGATTCGAACCTCCGACCTCATCATTACTAATGACGTGCTCTGCCAACTGAGCTAAGTCAGCATTTAACCAACAAATAGTAGTATAGCAGATCACGTTTAGAATTGGAAGAGGTAATTTAAATTAATTTACAGATGACTTCAATACCCGTATCTGTCGCAAATGGCGTTCGATCTGGCCGCTCTTTTGCAGCTGGGCCAGCTTGCGGGACAGGGTCTCCGGCGTCGTTCCGAGGTACGAAGATAGGTCCTTCAGCTTCAGCGGCAAGGTGACCAGCGTGCTGCCCTGCTTGGCGACCAGGTGGTTAAGGTACATCGCCAGTCTTTCCTCAATGCTCGGCAGGCCCATCAGCTGGGTCTGCTGCCGCAGGTCGTCGATCGTCGCCGCCTGCCCGGCCAGGAGCTTTAGGGCAATGTCGCTGTGGGCCTGGATCAGCCGGGTGAAGTCCGCCCAATCGAGGATACAGATGTCACTGTCCGTGGTCATCTCCACGTAGCTGCTGCTGTTGGTAACCCCCAGCAGCCAGGTCTCACCCACGTAGTCCCCGGTGGTCAGGACCCGCTGGACCTGCTCCTCGCCTGCGGCACTCAGTTGGTACAACCGGCCCTTCCCCCGTTTGACGATCACCAAGCGGTTGCTGTTGTTCGGGCTGATGACGATTGTTCCCCGACTGACGCGCTGGTGGTGAACCAGCCGTTCCACCTGCCGCTGCCGGTCAATACTCAGCTGGTTGAAAAGGGGCACCAGCCGCACGCAAAGTTCTTCTGCCATAGTCATCCCTCCACCAGACTAGTCTCTAGAAGTCGTCATCGTCGTCTTCAGTATACAACCCTGTCCGCAAATCATGACCCAGGAAGCGCTGGGTCAGGGCGATCTGTCCCTTGATCCAGGCGAGCAGGTCGGTCAAATTGTTTGCCAGCTCCGGCCATTTCTCCTTCTGGGCCAGGGCGAGCGCCTTTGTGATGAAGAGGGTCTGGGTATCGAAGTCCTTGACGAGGGCAAACAGCTGGTCATCCCCCTGCTGGTACTTGGTGACCCCGTCCTCCTCCAGCATCGTGAATTGCTTGTACTGGTCGGTGGTCGTCGGGATGCTCTCACCGCTATTGACCAGCAGGCGGTTGAGCTTGGCGAACTCCGCCTGCTCGTATTCGATCCACTTGTCCCCGGTCTGGGCCAGGAATAAAGCGGCAGGGCCTTGAGCAAACAGCTTGGCCTGGCTGATCTTGAGGGAGTGGATCAGCAGGTTGGCAATGATATGACCGGTCATCGCTCCGGCGGTCGGGGTGTGATGGTCGATGTCGCTCTGCTTCAGTTCTTGTTCGTATCGTTCTGCACTTGTCATAATTAAAGCTCCTTTGTCTTGACACCCTGGACTGCGTAGCCCATCTTCTCAATGTTCTTCTGCACCGTATCGATAGAAGTCTGGGCCGGATCGAGGGTAAACTTTACCTTGCCCGCGTTGAAAAGCACCTTGACGTCCGCAGTACCACCAATGCTCTCCACGCCCTTCTGAATCTTAGTCAGGCACGATGGGCAGGTCAGTCCACCGAGTTTCATCATTACTTTTTCCATTCTGAACACTTCCTTATATGCTTTATTTTAGGTCATTGGCCGGTTTCAAAAATTGACGGTGGTCAACTTTCGGCGAATATTTGATTAACCGCATACTGTTCAAGATCACAATCAGGATACTCAGTTCGTGAATCAGCATCCCCAAAGCCATCTCAATGTAGCCAACGAAGAGACCGATGAACAGCAGGACAACCGTCAAGAGGGCGATCGCGATGTTCTCATTCATATTCCGCATAGTCTTGTTAGCTAACTCAAAGCCGGTCACCAGGTTGGCCAGGTCGGACTTCACGAGGACGAAGTCGGAAACATCCATTGCCACGTCCGTTCCGGACCCCATCGCCACGGCCACGTTGGCCGCCGACAGAGCCGGACTGTCGTTGATTCCGTCCCCGACAAAGGCGATCCGGTGGCCTTGTTGGCGTTCCTGCTCAACGAAACGGGCCTTGTCCTGGGGCAGCATTTCCGCGTGCACCTCGTCGATCGGGAGAGCCGCCGCAATCTCTTTAGCCGTCCCCGCATTGTCCCCAGTCAGCATAACCAGGTGCTTGACACCCAACTGTTTGAGCTGCCGCAGGGCTTGTGCGGTTTGCAGACGGAGCTGGTCCTTGATGGCGAAAATGGCCAATTCACTCCGGTCGGCACTGGCGAAGATCACGAGGGAATTGCCCGCGGCGGCCAATCGTGTTGTTTTCTCCTTAAGGTCGGGGGCATTTTCAACTAGGCCCGCAACCAGCTGCTGGTTACCTAACCGGTACTCTTGGCCCGCGATCGTGGCCCGGATCCCCTGCCCCTTCACCGTTTTTACATTAGTTGGGGTCAGCTGGCGATCTATTGACAGGTCAGTGATTGCCTGGGCCAGCGGGTGATCCGACTGTTGTTCAATCGCCACTGCCTGGTCGATGATCGTCTGCCGGTCCCCGGCCAGTACCAGAACATCCTTGACCGCGGGCTTACCCAGGGTCAGCGTCCCGGTCTTGTCAAAGGCGATTGTGTCGACATGCCGGAGCCGGTCCATGACGTCCGAACCCTTGAAGAGAATCCCCCGTCGGGCACCGTTACCGATCCCCGCTACCGTTGAGGCCGGCACCCCAATGACCAGGGCCCCGGGGCAACCGAGAACCATCACGGTGATGGCCAGGCGAAAGTCTCGGGTGATCAGGCCCACAATGACCGCCGCTAGCAGAACGAACGGTGTGTAGTACTTGGCAAAGCGGTCAATGAAGCGCTGGGTCTTGGTCTGAGAATCCTGGGCCTCCTCCACCAATTCGATGATCTTGCCAAAGGTGGTGGCATCCCCAGTTGCCGTTGTCTCCACTGTGATCGTCCCGTTCTCCAGAATGGTACCGGCATAGACTGGGTCGCCTGCCTGCTTGGTGACTAGGCGGGACTCACCGGTGATGCTGGCCTCATTTACCAGGGCAGACCCGGCGCGGACCGTCCCGTCGACCGGCACCTGGGCCCCCGTCTTGACCAGGACCCGGGTTCCGGCATCCAGGAAATCGACGTCCTCCTCGCTGGTGGTGCCGTCGTCATTGACCACCAGGGCCGTTTGCGGGGCCAGGTTGGCCAGCTGTTGAACAGCGGACCGGGTCTTCTGGAGGGTCACATCTTCCAAGACTTCCCCCAGCATGAACAGCCAGGTCACGATCGCTGCCTCATTGAACTCGCCGATGATGAACGCCCCGATCACGGCAATGCTGACGAGGACATCAATGGAGATCAACCGGACCTCCAGAGACGAGATCGCCGTCAGCAGGATCGGTGCCAAACCGATAAGGCCGGCAACAACCATGATGGCCTGGTAGGCCAACAGGCTGTGGACACCAAACCGGGCCGCCTCCGCCAGCACCAGCATGACTGTCGTGACTACCACGATCGAGTGGCGGTACTTCGTGAAAAATTGTTGAATCTTAACCATATGCAGCTCTCCCTTCACCATCTAAGTATAGGGAAGCTCCGCCCGGACTAAATTGACGGTCGTCAAGTTCTGCAAACAAAAAATCGGTTGATGAGCCGCCGCGGGTTCATCAACCGATTTTATTCAGGGCTGGGTGTTCCAAGTCCGGCCCAGCGTTATGTCAGCATTTCTGAGGGAATAGGAAAATAAATTTTATGGAAAACGCAGCTTGATATCTTCCTTAGTTGCCGGCTCATAACCACCGTTGGCACTCATTACCTCTGGCCGCGGCCGATCGCCATCAGTGCCCGGCTTGTCGACCCCAATCGAGTCACGAACAGCCTTGGTCGGGTCCTTGATCAGGCTGACCACGAAGGCCGCCACACTCCGCCGTGAGACCTCAGTTCCCTTGACGCGTAGTGGTCTCGTAGTCAACTTCATCGAGGTTGGTCAGCCAGGCTGGCCGAATAATAGTGTAGTCAAGGTCACTACCCTCGACCACGTCCGCTGCTAGACGGTACCGGTGGTAGTAGCCGCCCAGGACCTGCTGGTTCCAGCGGCCAAACTCACCGGGGATCTCGTTGTAGATACCCAGAGACGAGGTCCAGATCAGGCGTTTGACCCCCTCCAGGTCCATGGCCTTCACAATCGTCTCGGCGGCCTTCTTGACCTCCCCAGCCAGGCTTGCGTAAACGATGTCCATCCCCTTGACGGCGTTGCGAACATCATCCAGGTCCGTCGCATCCCCGACGATCTGCCGCTCCTGTTGCAGGTCGGCACTCAGCTTATTCGGGTGACGTAAAAACAGGGTCAGGTTGATGTCTGGATTCTTTGCCAATGCCTTGTCCGCCCACTGGGCAATCTGACTGCTAGCACCAATTACCAATACATTCTTCATTATAAAAACCTCCCATCAATAAACTAATCCTTGAACCTCGGCAGGATGTTTTCCGCAAAGTCCTGGACAACTTCCTTGAACGGCCGCTGCGTTGGCTTCAGATTGATCGTGACGTGGGAAAGGCCCTGCTCACGCTGCTGCTCCCAGAAGTCGGCGATCGCTTTGGAGCCGCCCCATAGGTAGATGTTGTTGTACAGCCGGGCCGGCGCGTTCGGGTCGTCGAGCAGCTCCACAAAGTTCGCGTAGCCAAACGGATGCCAGGTGTTGTCCTTGTTGCACTCCTTGATGACCCGGACGATCTTGTTGGTGTCATCCAGGTTGACCCCGTGCCAGATCCAGGCATCCGCGTCGTTGGCCAGCCAGCCGAAGCTCTGCCGCGAGCGGCCGATCGAGATCATCGGTAACCGACTGTCCCCCGGCATCTTCGGGAAAATGTCAATCGAGCCGTCCAGGGTTCCGTAGTGCTTGCCCGCGAACTTAGCGAAATGGCTCCCCTGGTCCGCCAGGGTCCGAATCATCTCCCACGACTCCCGGAAATGCTCGGCACGATCATCAAACGTTTTCTTAAAGGCCGGATATTCTACCGGTCGGTCCCCCGTCGACATCCCCAGGATGAAGCGGTTATTAGTCAGGACATTCGCCGAAACGGCCGCCTTAGCAATGTGAATCGGTTACCGCAACGGGGCAATCATCCCCGCGGTCCCGATCGCAATCTTGCTGGTCTTGGCCGCCAGGTACCCCATCGTAACCATCGGGTCGAGCCCCTGACCGACGTCACCAAAGTGGGGATCGTAAAACGGCACGTCACGGATCCACAGGGTTGCGAACCCCGCCTTCTCGGCCAGCTGGGCCGTTTCTCCCAGGTCACCGACATCTGGAATTGGCGTATCCGGGTAACCCTTGAACGGAACGATCAACCCAAAGGTCAGCTTTCCCTTCTTAAACACCCGGGAAAAGCCGTTGTGGCTGGCCAGGTCGGCCGGCAGGGTAGCCTCATCGGCACCATCCTCAGTCGAGTGGAAGAGGCCACTGTTATTGGTTCCCAAAATCGACAAGTTCGGAACATTCAGGTGGTTTTGATCAAATTCTTTTGCTATGCTTTGTACTTCCTTTCAATCAATTTGTTTGCGCACGCAACGTTAATAGTAAAAAGGGGGCGGTCACTTATTTCACTTCAGGAAATCCTTGTATTTTGCCAGGCTGACCTCGACCTCTTGCAAAACGTTCTTAAGCAATTCTTCCCCCCGGGTCGTTAAAACGATGTAGGTGGCCCGCTTGTCCGTACTGCAGGCAACCTTCTCAATCACTCCACAGTCTTTGGCCTCGAGCTTGGTGATCATTCGCGAGACCGCCGACGCGGAAAGGTGCAACTTATCCTGCAGGTCATTCTGCATTATCCGGTGATCGGCCGTCTGATCCAAGAAGTACAGCAGCAAGAACTCGTTCAACGTCAGGGTCGAGCCCTCCACACGCTGGATTGCCTGCTCAATCTCCTTCTTCATTGCCAGCTGACGGTTGGTGTATACAAACCATTGGTCAAGGTACGTCATTTTCTCATCCCTCTCTGCTTATATGCTTGCGCACGCAATTATTATAACATGGTTAACTACAATGTCACAGCTCCCCCCGCTCCTACCAAATAGGTAAAAGCACCCTATCCATCCGATTAGTCGTCACTATAATACATATTGCTTTCCATTTTCGCTTACCGCACTATAATTAAGTAAGCGAATTCAAAGGAGGATATTTATGATGGTAGAGAAAGTACTGTACCAAACCGTCGTCGAGAACAAGGAGGGCATCCAGGGCCACGCCAAGGTTATTACCGGTGGTGACCTCGACGTGCTCACCAGCAATCCGGTTCACGATACCCCGGGCACCAACCCGGAGCAACTGATCGGCCTGGCACTGGCCACCTGCCTCAACGCAACCATTGAGGCGGAAGAGAAGCGTCGGGGACTGTCCCACCAGAGCGTTGTCCGGGTCGGCATCAAGATGGGCTTTGATAACCCCGGCTTCCAATTCTGGCTCGATGCGCAGGTCAAGATTCCCCAGGTCAGCCATGATGAAGCGGTTGCCATCCTCGAAAAATGCGAGAAGCGTTGTCCAGTCGCCAAGCTTCTCCAGAACAGTGACAACGTTAAAGTGAACCTCGTTGATGACTTCGATTTTAACTAAGGAAGGATCACATAATGAAATACCTTGTAACTGATAACCGCGATATCCGGTACAATCTGGCACTTGAGACCTACCTGATGGAGCACGCCAACCTTGACGAACCTATCCTGTACTTCTACATCAACTCCCCCTGCATTATCCTGGGTCGTTACCAGGATGCCTACGAGGAGATCAATCAGGAATACGTAAAGCAGCACAACATCATCGTCACCCGGCGGACCTCTGGCGGTGGGGCCGTTTACGACGACCTCGGCAACGTCAGCTTCAGTTTCATCACTAAGGACGACGGGGACTCGATCGGCAACTTCCGGAAGTTCACCGATCCCGTGATCAAGGCCCTACATAAGCTTGGCGCCACCCAGGCTGAGCTGTCCGGGCGCAACGACCTCCAAATCAACGGGAAGAAATTCTCGGGAAACGCAATGAAGACCGAAAAAGGACGGATGTTCTCCCACGGGACCCTGATGTACGACGTCGACCTGGACGTCATCGGTAAAGCCCTGAATGTCCCGGCCGACAAGATTGCTTCCAAGGGTATCAAGTCCGTCCACAGCCGGGTCACCAACCTAAAGCCGTTCTTCAAGCCCGAATACCAACACCTGACCATTGAAAAATTCCGGGACACCTTAGCCAAGACTATCCTGGGTGTCGACGACCTGAAGGATGCCCGCGAATACCAACTGGACGATGAGACGAAGAAGAACGTCGAGCAGCTCAACCAGGCCGTCTACAGCAACTGGGACTGGGTCTACGGCGAATCACCAAAGGCGGCCATCCAGCACCGGCAGCACTTTGCCCAGGGGACAGTCGATTTCCGGATCAACCTGGAAGGTGGCCGCATCAAAGCCCTCAAGACCTATGGTGATTTCTTCGGCCAGCGGGCAATCAGTGAGTTTGAGCAGCGGCTGATCGGGGTCCGTTATGACGAGGAGGCCGTCAAAGATGCTTTAAAAGACGTCCGAATCAGTGACTACTTCGGCAAAATTCCCGAGGACGCGATTCTGGACCTTCTTTTACAACAAAAATAAGTAAACAGGAAGTCGAAAAACACCAACTCGACTTCCTGTTTTTACTTTTGGCAGATTGCAAGAAATAACTTTCTAAATTTCAAGAATAATATACTTAACTGCTAGAATTATTTATATTATTTTAGTGGCACACTTTAACTACGTATCTTTACTCTAGCGATTTCACACTTTTTCACACAAATTAATGGCTAAAATAGTTGATATGACCGCATTAGTACCACCTCATCAAAAATTATAATAATCATTTAATGTTCACGTGAGAAAAAAGTGAGAAACTGATAACATATTTGTATATAAAATAGCCTATTATAACGTCTATAAACAGCGTTATAATAGGCTATCCTACACTATCTAGTGCTGACTAGAGGATTCGAACCTCCGACCTCATCATTACTAATGACGTGCTCTGCCAACTGAGCTAAGTCAGCATAATAACAATTTCCTCAGTTATTATATCAGAAACTGTTATTAAAGAAAAGAGCGCGGACCCGCTAATGGATTCGCGTCAATATTTGCGTGGCAACGTCCTATCCTCGCAGGGAGCGATCCCCCAACTACTTTCGGCGTGTTGAAGCTTAACTGCTGTGTT
>NZ_CANCWK010000053.1:0-10131 GCF_947381495.1 Limosilactobacillus galli
TTCAAATGATAAAATAGTGGTGCCCATAAAGGTCCTTCTTTCTAATGGAATGTTGTGACGACACCATTAAAGACCTTGATGGGTTTTTCTGTTCACTAATATGTTCAATTTAAATTTTACAATCTACCGTTACATAAAATAAAAATAGTAAATTTACCATCTATCCAACAGTAAATTCACCATTTTCCCAATTTATTATAAAAGCTCATCAGTTGACATAACCTAGCCAATGACCGTTACTATCAAAGTCACTATAACGACCACCAATTAGGACACGACCAGTTAGCATTTTGCCCTGATCATCAAGGTAATACCACTGACCATTAATCCATTGCCAACCGGTATCGGCCCAGGCGTTTGTTGGGTCAAAGTAGTACCAGTTACCTGCAGGAGTCTGGAACCAGCCTTTCATCGCCCAAGCATTCTGATCATCGAAGTAGTACCAGCAACCATTAATTCGTTGCCAGCCAGTATCGGCCCAGGCATTTGTCGGGTTAAAGTAGTACCAGTTACCTGCAGGAGTCTGGAACCAGCCCTTCATCGCCCAAGCATTTTGATCATCGAAGTAGTACCAGCAACCATTAATTCGTTGCCAGCCAGTATCGGCCCAGGCATTTGTCGGGTTAAAGTAGTACCAGTTACCTGCAGGAGTCTGGAACCAGCCCTTCATCGCCCAAGCATTCTGATCATCGAAGTAATACCAGCGACCATTAATTCGTTGCCAGCCAGTATCGGCCCAGGCATTTGTTGGATCTAAATAATACCAATTACCTACCGCTGTTTGGAACCAGCCCGTACTAGCGGCACCATCTGGTGAAAAGTAATACCAACGCCCTCCAATTTGTTGCCAATTTGTCGCAAAGCTATTGTCATTATAATAATACCAGCGACCAGCGATTTGCTGCCAACCATCGTTGCCTAAGCTTTGAGGAGCCTCACTTGGTTCAGCCCAGATAAAATGCATATCGATATCCTTAAGTTTATACTTAAAGGTTGAACCGTCAGAAAACATTCCCGTTCCCTCATCATTAATGATCGAGGGATAAACGGCCATTGTTGGGATGACCTGATAGTTAGTCAGAAAATTTTGAGCATGTCCATAGTAATCACTTGCATCATTAAAAAGCATCGTGGTGACACCATAGAAAACCATAGCACGTAAGTCATCCATGTTACTAATTTAGAACAGCGGAATATGATTTTGATCCACAAAATCGCTCCCCTTTGCTTCAGCAAAGGGAGTTGCCCGTAAACCATTGATATTATCGGCATAAATCTGCATTGCAGAAATATTCTCACTATCTCCGCCAAGAATAGACTGATCATGACTATGCCCATTTAATAATGACGCATTTTTATTCTGATACTGCTGAGCCATCTCTTGAACAGCATTGATTGTTCCTTGACTCTGAGTAAACTGGGTCTCACCAAATGAAGCTCGTGCATTATTTACCAAGTCAAGAGCATACTGATTTATTTTATTAACCTGTTGATTGTTCAATTGATTAATATCAACATTTTGTGCAGCCGCGGCCGCATTAGATTGATAATTATTATCGATTAACCCTGGGCGAGCTACTTGATCAAATTCTTGAGTTGAAGTATCGTCCTTAACATTTTGTAAGTCACCTAAACGATAGTCATTAGGAAAGTTAATCTGTTGTGCATCCGTTACATTATTATAATTAGCCGCATTTTCTTGAACAGTATACGTTGGTTGCTGAACGTTTGTGATGTCCACACTGGAATCAGCGTTAGCAGTATTAATCATCGCAAAAGTCTCAAAAGCTATTGTCAGTGCTGTTAATGTTGTCAGCTTAAGTACTTTATTGTTCATTACTTGCTCCTCCAATACCTAGCCTCTCAAGAAAAGTAAATTACGTATCATTTTATTATACGCCTTATTCTTTAATCCATAAAGAGCAAGGATTTCCGATCTTCAACACCCTAATTTTCTTATAAATGGCAGATTGTAAAATTAAGTTGAACATTTAAGTGGACAGAAAAACCCATAAAGGTCTTTAATGGTGTTGCTAAACTAAATCCATTGAAAGAAGGACCTTTATGGGTACCACTATCTTATCATTTTCAGACCGCGTTGTCATTGAAACACTTCACAACGAAAAACGTTCCTTACAGTATATCGCCGACTACTTGGGCTTCAGTAAGATCACTATTTTTAATGAGCTTCATCGACTGGACGTTGTTGCTTATCAGGCACAATTAGCACAAGCCGACTTTGAAAGGAAGATTGCGCAACGAGGGCGTAAATCTTCTTTAACCACTAATCTTAAACGGTTGATTGAAGAGAAAATCAAAGTTCAAAAATGGTCAGCGGAACAGGTCGCTCATGTGGTTGGAATTGCTTATAAGTCCATCTATAACTGGATTGATCAAGGCCTGCTCGATTTACAGTTGAAGGACTTGCCAGATCATGGCATTCGCCGCCATCGAGCTAAAGAGAAACGCGGCACTTTTAGCCATGGACGTCCAATTGAAGAACGCCCAACTGCTATTGAAACTCGTCAAGAGTTCGGCCATTTTGAGGCTGATACAGTACTTTCTGGTAAGCGTAAGGGACAAGCTGTCGCTACTTTTGTGGAACGGAAGAGTCGTCTGACGATTGTTAAACGACTTCATGGGCGTAATAGTCAATCAATGAAGCAGGCAGTAGTAGAACTAGCTCATCAGCTCAACGGAAGACTTAAGACCTTAACGGTTGACCATGGTAAAGAATTTGCGGATTATCAGGCGATCGAAGCCTTAACCAGTACCCAAGTTTACTTTGCCCATGCTTATTCACCACATGAACGTGGTAGTAACGAGAATCGCAATCGAGTCCTGCGACGGTTCATTCCTAAGGGACAACCAATTGAAGAGCTAAGTGATGATGAGCTAATTCAAATTAACTGGTACTTAAATTCCCGACCGCTTAAATGTCTCAACTGGCATTCACCAATTGAGATCTTTTTGCTTAATCTGCGCCAATAGATTTGTTCAAGTTATTTCTTGCAATCTGCCAAATACAATACCCTATCATGGCATGTTGAATTAATGAAATAATTAAATTGCCTTAATATTTATGTCCACCTAAGAAAAAAGGACTAAAATTAATTTGTAAAATCTTTTATGTTAAAGAAGGCTTTTATAAATGCTTAAACAACATATCTATTCACACAGACTTAGGAATTCGCTATTAGTTACTGGAGTGGCTCTTACACTCGGTCTAGCAATGAACACAACTGTTAATGCCGATACGGCTACTTCGTCATCACCAGTAACAATGCAAATCACCGCTACTACTCCCCAATCTTCAATTAACAAGGTCACAGCTAACAATGGTGTTACGCTCAGCCCATCTACAGCTGACAAGACCACAATTAACCGTAACATATCTGATCAAGATACGAATGATAATACCGCTACCAAGAATAATGTTACGGCTAACCGAACTACGAATGGCAAGCCCACTAATAATAGCACTATTGCTCCAAATCGTTCTATCTCCAACGGTACTACACAAGGTAATACCCAGTATCTAAATACCGATAACCAATCATCAAATCTTCCTGCCGGTAAGCCGGGTTGGCATCAAGAGAACGAAAATTGGTACTACTTCAACCAAGATGGTTCCACTACTACCGGTTGGAAGAAGATTAATCACTGGTATTATTTTGATCCCGCAACTGGTCAAATGCAATCTGGCCTGAAGCAAATTAACAACCACTATTACTACCTTAATCCTAACCATGATGGTACCTTTGGGGCAATGCTAAATGGTTGGCAAAAGATTGACAATCAATGGTATGGCTTCGGCGGTCCCGAGGATGGCGCGGCCTATACTAATTGGCATAAGATTAATGGTCGCTGGTACTACTTCCAAAAAAATGGCCAAGCACAAACTGGTTGGCTTCAAACCCAAGCCGGTAACTGGTATTACTTTGATCCGACTAATGCTTGGGCAGTGACCGGTTGGCAGAGGATCAACAATAACTGGTACTACTTTGATACTCAAAACGCATGGGCTTTAACTCGTTGGCAAAGGATTAACAGTAATTGGTATTATTTCGACCCTGCTAACGCCTGGGCACAAAAGGGCTGGTTCCAAACTCAAGCCGGCAACTGGTATTACTTCGATCCAATTAATGGTTGGGCTTTAACCGGTTGGCAAAAGCTTAATAATCACTGGTACTACTTCGATTCACAAAATGCGTGGGCTTTGACCGGCTGGCAAACTATCAACGGTTCTCGCTATTACTTTGATCCAACTAATGCTTGGGCCGTTACTGGTTGGCAAAGGATCAACAATAACCGGTACTATTTCGATAACAATAACCACCTCGTTACTGGCTGGCAAATCATTAATGGACACCGGTACTGCTTTGATTGGACTACTGGTGCGGCCTTAACTGGTTGGCACCAATTCAGTGGTTACTGGTACTACTTCGATCCTGAAAATGCCTGGACATTAACCGGTTGGCAAGAGATCAACAACAACTGGTACTACTTTGATCCTAACTATGATAGTGCAGCTACTGGCTGGCGTTGGCTCAATGGTCATTGGTATTATCTTGACCAACAAACTTGCGCAATGGTTACCGGTACCCAAACTATTAACGGTCAAAAGTACGAATTTAATGCTAACGGTGAAATGCTAAAATAAAACAGACTGATCTCAAAATGTTCTGGCGATTATTGTTCAGCATGGGATTAATAATGATCGCAAGTATAACTTCAATACAAACGACCGCCTAATCAAGCAGTACCCACTAAAAAAGAAAGTTCTATGATATTCGGCGTACAATACCCCTTAGGGTTGACACTTGAAATAATAAAAGTGTCAGTCCTAGGGGGTATTTTGTATTGTAAGTTATTCAACTATTGAGAAACTTAAGCTACTTAGTAAGTATCAAGAATCGGATTACGACCTAACGGTCTTCTCCGATTATCACGGTGTGCGGCCAGCGAATATGAGTAAATGGATCAAACAATTCTTAATGGCTGGATTAGCAGGTCTAATTAGGCCTAAGCATAATCGGAAATACTCATTAGAAACAAAGGTAGCCGCTGTCAAAGCTTATCTTTCAAGTGTGTATTCTAACCAGGAACTCCTTCAGCAATACCAAATTAGGAATATTTCTCAACTCCATCAATGGGTTATCAGTTACAATAGTGGCAACCTTACCGTTAATCAGACAACGAGAAAGCGAGCTAGAAGAATGGGACGAAAAGTAACCTTTGATGAAAAGAAGAGTATCGTTCAATAGACGATTGACCATGGCAACAACTATAAGGCGGGTGCTGAGAAGTATAACGTTAGTTATCAACGTGTTTATTCTTGGGTACGCAAGTACCAGGAAAACAATGATTGGGCAGCATTGAAGGATAACCGTGGGCGTAACAAGGGTAAAGAACCGACTAATGAATTAGAACGGTTAAGAAAAAAAGTTCGCAAATTAAAGGCTCGAGAGCGTGAACGGGAGGTTCAAATTGCATTTGCAAAAAAAAATTAGTCGAAATACGCAATCGGGAGGTGGATCGACCGGACGATATCAAGCGATTTAGGAAATCATAGCCGAGGGTTATTCAGTCCGTGAATTAACCAAAGCTGCTGGAGTGTCTAGGCAAGCTTACTACAAGTGGCTTAAACATGATCCAAATGAACGTGAAATCGAGGAATTGGAACTCCTCAAGTTAATTAAGCAGTTAGAAAATGAACACAAACAAAGTGTTGGTTATGACAAAATGACCAGGTTAATTAATTTGAGTCAGCAAGTTCCCTATAAGGTGAACAAGAAACGGATTATTCGTATCATGCGAAAGCATGGTATTAAAGCTGACTATCGTCAGTCCAAACATAAGCGTATTCAGGCTCAACAAACTTATGAAGCTGAAAACATTCTTAAACGACAATTTGATCAAAGCGCAGCTAACCAAGTCTGGGTTACGGATACAACTGAGTTAACGTATGGGATTCGACGCAATAAGGTTCGGCTACACGTAGTATTAGATCTGTATGGGCAATATCCAGTAAGTTGGTTAATTACGCCAACGGAAACGGCCGAAGGTGCAATCAATGTATTTGAACAAGCCAGAGTCAGTGAAGGAGCATTAGCTCCGTTAATCCATACGGATCGTGGTTCAGCATACATATCAAAAGCATTTAATCAACACTTGGCCATTAATAGCACATGTCATAGTTACTCTGCACCAGGTACTCCAGCCGATAATGCAGTAATAGAACATTGGTGGGCAGATTTTAAGGCAATATGGATAGCTCACCTACCTAAAGCACAGACATTAACAGAATTAGAGCAACAAGTTGAAACAGGCATTACATACTTCACTGAAGAATTTATCTCAGCGAAAAGAAACGACCTTACCGCAGCAGAATATTGCTTTGGCAAGGCCAGCTAATTTTCATTATTTAAAGTGTCAACTTGACAGGGCACAGGACCGCCTGCCAAATCAGAAAAACGGTGACATTGAGGCTTTTTTGCCATGGAATGAAGAAGTGCAGCAGGAATGTCATGCTTAAGTCGAAGGGCGTGAATCACCAAGATCGGTGGTTCACACCCTTTTTTCGTCTGCAATACGTATCGTTATTGACTGCTTACTGTATACCTGTCTAATACTGACAGTGAAATATGTAAATAAAAAACAGTCGATAGAGTTTATATCTACCGACCGCTTCTATTAGTATCCGTATTCGTAATTGTAAGGTGATTCGTATATTTGTGTCTGCCGACGAGAACTTCGTGAAGTAATTGATGAGGTCTCATCAGACTCAAGTCGAGAGCGTCCACCGACTACGTAGTCACTACCATTACCACTACCAGGGTCATTATAGGAAGCACCGCCCGGTAGAATAAAGTCAGTGTTGTTATAGCCATCGTAATTTGGTTGTGACTTGTACATCCTTGTTTCATGGTTAACAACTTTCTTTGGCTTTAATCCTAATTGCTGCCGCACTAACCGTGAAACCCGGTTGATTTCCTTAGGACTAGCAATCTGGAAGGAAACACCTTCAATAGTGGCGTTTTGGCCTTGGAAGTGATAAGTCTTAACATTATCCATGGCACCATGATAGTTACCGTAAAGAGTTGCAATATCATCGATTGGAATATTGGTTTTAACACCGTCTCCAACTGCATCAAGGATCTTATTTGCAGCGCTAATGGAACCTGAAGTCTTGAATTTCTGAATAACGTTTTGCAGAATTTGTTGTTGACGCCGTTGACGGCCGTAGTCGTTATTTGGATCATCATAACGCATTCTTGAGTACTTCAGAGCGTTAGTCCCGTTCAGGTGTTGTTTACCTTTCTTGAAGTGGTGTCCTTCGTAATCAAAGGCAAATGGATTATCGACATCAACACCACCAACAGAATTAACGACCTTTTCTAGGACTCCCATGTTAATGACGGCGTAGTAATCGATCGGTACGCCAAGTAATTCTTTAACCTGTTTGACAGATTGTTTAGGACCACCAATCGCATAGGCCGCATTTAGCTTGACATAGTCTGGGCCGTCATCGGTATTAACCCTAACTAGGATATCACGTGGGACACTAGTCATTGTAATTGTCTTGGCCTTTGGATTAATGGTGAAGAGTTCCATCGAGTCGGTATTACCACCTTTATTTCCCCGATTAAGAGCTCCAACATCAGTACCCATTGCCAATACCGATACAGGTTCGCCTCTTTGAAGCTTCTTACTAATTTTACCGTCACCGTTAGCAAACATTCCGGTAGCGGCTGAATGGACCTTATGGTATTCATAGAAACCACCCAAAGCAACTAAAATTATCAGTAACCAGATAAGGGCCCGCATCCAGTTAGGCATCTTGTAATGATGCTTAACTGGCGGTTCAAAGTTTCCCTGTGGCCCTTGATAATTATTATCGTCCGGTTGATAACGTGGTGGTTCTGTAGTCTGTTCCTCTTCTTCACGTTGACGGTTTTCATTAACCTGCTTTTGAATCCGCTCTTCCATCCGCTTTCGGTATTCTTCGCGGGATTCGCGGCGATTATTGTTATCCATAAAGATTAATACCTCGACCAAATAAATTCTAACACTATCAAATATAGCAAAATATTCAATGCAATATATATAGTTTAACCTTTCTGTAACCTTTTGGAAAGTTAGACTTTGACAAAAATTTATATTAATATAGTAGAGATATTTCGCGAAAACAAATATGAAAGGATTTTATCGATGAAATCAACTAAAGAACTTGCTGAAGCAGTCAATAAGCGACGGACCTTTGCGATCATCTCGCACCCTGACGCCGGGAAGACGACAATTACTGAGCAGCTTCTGCTCTTTGGGGGCGTTGTCCGGGAAGCCGGAACAGTTAAGGCCCGGAAGACCGGGAACTTCGCTAAGTCCGACTGGATGGAGATCGAAAAGAAGCGTGGGATCTCCGTTACGTCGTCTGTTATGCAGTTTGACTTCCAGGGCAAGCGGATCAACATCCTGGATACCCCAGGGCACGAGGACTTCTCTGAAGATACCTACCGGACCCTGATGGCAGTGGACTCCGCAGTCATGGTGATCGACTCCGCCAAGGGGATCGAGCCCCAGACCAAGAAGCTCTTCCAGATCTGTAAGATGCGGGGCATTCCGATCTTCACCTTCATGAACAAGTTCGACCGGGATGCCCGGGAACCGCTCGACCTGCTGAACGAGGTTGAGGACGTCTTGGGTATCGAAACCTACCCAATGAACTGGCCAATCGGTTCTGGTCACCAGTTTAAGGGCCTCTATGATCGTTTCAATCACCGGGTTGCTCTGACGCACCCAGCGGACCCAAATAATCCGTACCTACCATTGGATGATGGTAAGGTCAAGGGTGATAATCCGCTGGCCGGTTCTGGTGAATGGCAGGACGCCCTCGATGGGATGGAACTAATCGAAGTAGCCGGTAACCAGCTTGATCGGGACAAGATTGCCCGTGGTGACCAAACTCCGGTCTTCTTCGGTTCGGCTCTGACCAACTTTGGGGTTCAGACCTTCTTGGAGAATTACCTGCAGTTTGCGCCGGCACCAGGTGACCACAAAACTGAAGACGGTGAAGTAGTTAAGCCGCTTGATAAGGAATTCTCCGGCTTCGTCTTTAAGATTCAGGCCAACATGAACCCGCGGCACCGTGACCGGATCGCCTTTGTCCGGATCTGCTCCGGTGAGTTTGACCGGGGGATGGATGTTACCTTATCCCGGACTCAGGAGCCGCTCCGGCTTTCCAACGTGACCGAGTTCATGGCCGACACCCGGGAGAATGTCGAGACGGCGGTGGCCGGTGACATTATCGGGCTGTACGATACCGGGAACTTCCAAATTGGCGACTCCATCTACACCGGTAAAAAGAATATTCAATTTGAAAAGCTGCCGCAGTTCACGCCGGAGCTTTTCGTCCGGGTCTCTGCCAAGAACGTCATGAAGCAGAAGTCTTTCCACAAGGGGATCAACCAACTGGTTCAAGAAGGGGCGGTGCAACTCTACCGGAGTTACACTTCTAACGATTACATCTTAGGGGCCGTTGGTCAGCTGCAGTTTGAAGTGTTCAAGTTCCGGATGAAGAACGAATACAATTCTGATGTCATCATGGAACCAATAGGTCACAAGACAGCGCGGTGGATCGATCCTGAACAGCTGGACGAGAAGATGTCCTCATCCCGGAACATCCTGGTTAAGGATATCCACGATCAGCCGCTCTTCCTGTTTGAAAACCAGTTTGCTGAGAACTGGTTTAAGCAGAAGTATCCGGATATAAAGTTAACGTCTAAGCTGTAATAAACTTTTATATATAAAAATATCGTGAGGCTAGGATAATTAGGATATATTTAGCAATCCTCAGCTAAATTTTTTTGGTGGATTATAGAATGAAGTTAGCCACCTAATTGGTGGTAAATGCAAAAACGCCATTCGGCGTGACATCAGGTATCATATTAAGTGAATCAAACCTATATGAAAGGATGTCCGTCAAATGACGCACTTAAATGATACCATGCCCACTAACCTTTTGGCCACTCATCGCAAATATGCACACCTCCCAGTCGTCCTCGTTTATATTACCGCTCAAAGCGTTTTTTACAATTGGCCGACCAATTAATGCTTGGTGAATTTGATGAG
>NZ_CANCWK010000054.1:0-9880 GCF_947381495.1 Limosilactobacillus galli
CAAATTGTGGTTCAAGCACTCATCAGAAGGGTGTTTGCTCACAAGCCACGTCCTTTAGGGCGTGGTGGTTGACTATTAGATGATAAATTCCCGACGAGCGTACGGCTGGTCGGGAATTTTTATGTCTTCTTTATATCATCGGCAATTCTGTTGACTTGGGGCTGGGTAGATAATATATTACCTTCGGTTACTCAGATGGAAGGAGAAATACCAATGAATTACTTAATCGGTGTCGATGTCGGCACCACCGCCACCAAGGCCGTCCTCTACGACGAACACGCAACCGTCCTCGGTCACTTCAGCAAGCAGTACGCCCTCTACCGCAACAGCCAGGGCATGGCCGAGCAGGATCCCGCTACGATTGTCAATGCCGTGGAAACCACGATCCACGACGCGGCGGCCCAAGCGGACCTGGAACACGGCAAGCTGCTCGCCGTCGCTTTTTCCAGTGCCAACCAGTCCGTCATCATGCTGGACAAGAATTACCGGCCCCTCTCCCGCTTCATCACCTGGGCCGACACCCGGGCCGGCAAGGTTGCCCGCCGGCTGAAGTACTTACCGCTGGGGAAGATCATCTACCAGCGGACGGGAACCCCGATCCACCCGATGTCGCCCCTGACCAAGATCATGTGGCTCCACCGCGCTCAACCCGCCAAGGTGGCCCAGACCTCTTACTACGGGGACCTGAAAGCCTACCTCTTCCACCAATTCTTCGGCGTCTTCAAGCTCGACGTCTCGGTCGCTTCCTGCACCGGGATGATGGACATCCGGACCCAGGATTGGGACGAACGGGCCCTCAAGCTGGCTAAGATCGAACGGCACCAACTGCCGGAGATCGTGTCCACCACCACCCGGGAGACCGGCCTGTTGAAGGTGGCCCAGGAGAAGATGGGGATCCCTGCCGACACGCCATTCGTCTACGGGGCCTTTGACGGAGCCCTCTCCAACCTTGGCGTCGGTGCCATCCAGTCCCACGAGGTCGCCATCACCATCGGGACCTCTGCCGGCGTCCGGGTCGTCACCGATCATCCGGTCATCGACCCCCACCAGCGGCTCTTCTGCTACGTGGTCGATCACGAGCGCTGGGTCGTCGGTGGACCGCTGAACAACGGGGGCGACGTCTTTCAATGGGCGGTGGAGAACCTAGTCGATGTAAATGCGGCAGAGAATGAGCCGGTCGATCCCTACGCCTTTGCCAATCACGCAATTGCTGGGGTTCCCGCTGGTGCGCATGGGCTGATCTTCCACCCCTTCCTCGGCGGTGAACGGGCCCCACTCTGGAACGCCAACGCCCGCGGTTCCTTCTTCGGCCTGTCCGAACTCCATACCCGGGCGGACATGCTACGGGCCGTGGTGGAGGGCATCTGCATGAACATCGCCACCGTTTTCGACGCCGTCAGCGACGTGGTCGGCAAGCCGTTGAGCGTCACGGCCACCGGTGGTTTTGCCCGCTCTAAGGTTTGGCGGCAGATGCTGGCAGACGTGCTGGACTGCCGGGTCGACATCCCCGAATCATTTGAATCCGGCTGCCTTGGCGCAATCACCATGGCGATGGAGAGTCTGGGGATGATTCACCAGCTCAATGAAGTTACCGACTTCATCGGGGACGTCCAATCATACCTGCCTGATGCCGATGCGGTTGCGACCTACCAGAAGTGCCTGCCGATCTTCAAGCAAGTGGAAAAGCTGCTGGCCCCCGCTTACGATGAAATCGCCCAGTTGCAGGAAGAAGAATAATATCGATAAAATTAAAAGCATGAATCGCTGTTGTTGGCGGTTCATGCTTTTTGGTTAAGGATGATATTGGTACTTGCGGCAGGACCGGTGCTCCCCCATCACGGTCCTGCATTTTACAATTAACTCTCCCCGAAATATAGCAATGCTTGATATCAATCAGCACCAATACCATGTCCATTTTCATTATAGTTGGGTTCCGTGCGGGCGGTTCATCAAGATTAATTCTTTTAATTCCACTGAAGAAAAACGCACTTCATTAAACTCTGTTACGGTCTTATTTCATATGGTCTATTATTGTTGTTCATGCTTTTCGACGGCCGTTACCAGTTCTTCCAGGGACTGGCTACCAAAGATAACCGGATCAGCACCGATCATCGTAGCTGGTACCGACATGATCTTCTTTTCCTTCCGCAGTTCTGGGAAGTGCTGAAGGTCAATCATTGTGGCCGTGATCCCCGGATTCAAAGCCGCCATGTGTTGGCAGGCGGCCACAACATCTGGGCAGAAGTGACAGGTCAGTGAAACCCCGATCCGGATGTCAACCGGGCCCAGCTTCTTGATCCGATCAACCATCTCCGGGGCAATCGTCTGACCAGGCCCTGCTACGTTGTAGACCCCAAGAACCAGGGAGTTGAGCTCGTGGCCGGTTGGAATCCCAGCATAGTGCAGGCCGGTATCATTGCCATCCCCGTCCAACAGCTTCAGCATTGGCAGGTATTGATCGTTCCCCTTGACGGTCGTCACCGTGAAGTGGTCATCCAGGCCGGCAAACTCCGTGACAAAGCTAACCAGTTGCTGGCTGAGTTCACTATCGTTGGTATTGACCTGGAAGGTGACGTTCTTGGTCAAGCGGTCAAAGATCGGCCGCAGTTGTTGGTCGATATCCGCTGTCAGCCAGTTGCCCTGGTGCGGCGCAACCTCTTCCTGGTGATCCAGCTGGGTGGTCTGACCAACCGTCTTAGCAGGCTTCTTGGCAACTGCCGCATGGATTGGGATCCCCTGCTTCTGTTTCTGCGCAGTAACATAGGCTTCAGCAGCCGTTGCCGCAGTGGCCCCATCCGCAGCGGCCGTGATGATCTGCCGTAGCGGTTTGACAATCACGTCCCCGGCGGCATAGACCCCAGGGACGTTGGTGGCACCTTCATCATCAGTCTTGATGTAGCCATTAGAATCCAGCTCAACGATGCCGCTCAGGTTTTGGGTTGCCGGCTGGGTGCCGACGTAGATGAACATTCCAAAGGTGTTGTCACCCTCGTCGACGTGGCAAACGGTCTCCTTACCGGTCTTGTTGTTGACCAGGGTCGCACTGGTCAGGTAGTCGTCACCAGCGACCTCCTTGATCTCGGTATTGTACTCCACACTGACCTTCGGGTTGTTGAGCGCCCGGGCAGCGGTCAGCGGTGGGCAGGTGAAGTGGTCGCCACGAACCAAGACCGTGACGTGCTTGCCGAACCGACTCAGGTAGTCAGCCTCCTCAGCCGCTGCGTAGCCCCCGCCGACAACGAAAATCTGCAAGCCAGTGAAGAGCTCGCCATCGCAGGTCGAACAGTAGGCAATCCCGCGACCACGGAATCCATCTTCACCAGGGAAGCCAACCTTCCGCGGGTTAGCCCCGGTAGCAATGATCACGCTCCGGGCCTGGTAGGTCTGACTGCTCTTTCCGGTCAGCGTCTTGACCTCGCCCGTCACGTCGTACTTTTCGATCTGGTCATGCTTGATGGCCACACCAAAGTCGGTTACCTGCCGCTGCATCTGGTTCATCAACTGGGTGCCGTCGACCTTTTCAACCGCCGGGTAGTTGTAAACCACGGATGTCGTGGTCACCTGGCCGCCGACCGTGTCACCCTCGATAATCAGGGTATCCAGGGTGGCCCGCCCGGCATAGAGCCCGGCAGACAGGCCTGCGGGACCCGCACCGACGATGATTAAATCGTATAAATGTTGTTCAGTCATTGGCGGTCACCAGATTAAAGCTTGCCAACAAGGTCGAGGCTTGGCTTGATGGAATCCTGACCTGGCTTCCAGTTAGCTGGGCATACGCGGTCACCGTGTTTACGAACGAATTGAGCCGCCCGCAGGGTCCGCAGAATTTCGTCCGCGCTCCGGCCAATGCCCATGTTGTTGATGGTATAAGATTGGATCTTGCCATCAGGGTCGACGATGAAGACACCACGGTAGGCTTGACCGGCATCCTCGTCTAAGACATCAAACATCCGAGCCAGCTTGCCGGCAGGGTCCGCCAGCATGTGATACTTGATCTTACCGATCTTGTCAGAAGCTTCTGCCCATGCCTTGTGAACGAACTCGGTATCCTCGGAGACAGAGTAGATCTCCGCGTTGGCCTGCTTGAAGTCTTCGTACTTGTCCTGCAGAGCTTCCAGTTCCGTTGGGCAGACAAATGAGAAGTCAGCCGGGTAGAAGAAGAAGATACTCCACTTGCCCAAGACATCCTTCTTGGTAACTTCAACCGTCTTGCCATCTTGATATGCATTAACCTTAAAGTCTTCAATTTCGTGTCCGACAAAATTCATGAATATCCACTCCTTAAATTAGAATCATTCTTAACTACACTTTCATTATAGCTAATCACGGCTGATATTCAAGAACTAATTTAGATTAATTCTAAAACAAGGGATCGCAACATCCGACTGTTGCGATCCTTTGTTTTGTTATTTACTAATTTTTAGAACTTTCTTGGAGCCAAGTGTCCATTGAAGTCCCCGCCAAATAGCTTGGGGAAATAGATGCCAGTTTGGTTTCTGGCGAACCACCATCGGCAGGTTGGACTTAGCGTCAGCTTTTTTCTCTGTGGTCTCCGTCTTCTTTTCATCATCGGAATTCTTTTCTTCTTCCGCTGAACTCGAAGTAGATTCAGCAGACGAGTCCGCCGGAGTCTTTGCCGTAGATTTTGCTGATTCAGGGGTAGCTGACTGGGTGACGGCTTCCTTATCCGCTGCCTTTTCTGAAGTTGCGGTTTCCGAAGTGGACTCATATTTTTCTGGAGTTGTTGATGACGACGCAGCTGCGTCTGGTGTGGTGGACGCAGCCGAAGCCTCATCTCCTACTTTTTCTGAAGTGACCGATTTAGTTGGTGTCGATGCGGAATTATCCGTTGCTTTTTCGGCGGTTGCGGATTCTGAGCCATCCGAACCAGCAGCTGAATCCGAGGCAACCTTGTCCGCTGCAGACTCAGCGGTGGCCGATTCTGGAGCCGTTGAAGCTGCCACTGTACTCTGCGCGCTTTCCTGATCACTACTCATCTCTGCGGGCGTAATCGGTTGGGCCGACGTGATTGGCGGCTCAGCCTCCGTTAGCTGAGTCGGTGACTGAGTCGGTGTAGTCGACTGCTGAGGTGTTGATGGCGAAGAGACTGCATTCGATGAGGCCTTCGCGCTGGTACTTGAATCGGCATCTGATGTTGACTGGGCAGCTGCAGTCGACTGTGAATGCGTCGGCTGGGAGCTAGCTGACGCCGATGTAGTCGGGGTACTGGGCGCCGCAGACGGTTGATGTGGTGCCGTTGCCTGCGTAACCGCTTCTGACGGCCTCACCTCGGGCTGTGCCGCGTTTGACACCGTTGATTTAGGCGCTGACGCACTCAAGACGGGATTACTCTTTAGGGCCTTAATCGCCGTATTAATCGATTGAACCACCATGTCTACCATCGTCTGGGGTGACGGCTGGGCCTCATCACGATCAGCCAGGATATCCTGCCCCATCTGAATCGTCTGATCATAAATCTTCTGGGTCCGCGGCCGTGCATCGCGATAGAAAGCGGCATCGTGGACCCGTGACTGGTCACTAACCAATTGTTCCAATTCTTGATAATTAACCTGCTCGCTCATCTGGCTCCCCCGTTTCTCAATATGTTCTTACCCCTAGTATAGCAGTTTTTCTATACCCAGCGAGAACAAAAAAAGACCGGTGAGAACAAACGCTCTCACCGGTCTTCATCATCTATTTACCAGCTGGCCTTCCGCACACCCGGGATCTCACCCTTGTGTGCCAGGTTACGGAAGTTAATCCGGGACATCCCGAACTTCCGCATGTAGGCGTGTGGACGACCGTCGTACCGGTCACGGTTGTGCAGACGAACCGGACTGGAGTTGCGTGGCAGCTTAGACAGGCCAATGTAGTCGCCCTTGGCCTTTAATTCCTTCCGCTTGGCAGCGTACTTCTTAACCAGTGCTTCTTGATGATGTAATTTAGCAATCTTTGACTTTTTTGCCATTTATAGATGTTTCTCCTTTTAATATTGATCAACATTACATTACAACAACAATATCAAAACATCTGCGATAATCATTCAATATATATTATGCCATTTTTCCTAACTTTTTACAAGTAAAAAAGCTACTTATTTGCTTAAATTTTCCTTAAAGCGCTCGTACTCAGCGATATAGTGATAACGGTCGTTATATTTCCGGAGGAGGTCATCGTCGTGGGTATAGGCCAGGCCGGTGTCCATCATCTTCTGGTAGAGGCCCCGGTACGGAAGATCGGTCTTGTCGGCTAATACCTTTTCCCGCTCCCGATCATAGGCAACGTGGCGGAAGCTGGTGACGGCCATCCCCAGGTCATCCACCTCCAAAATCAGGTAGTGGGCACGCAGGTCCTTCTGCAGGGCCGGCCAATGGTTGAAGGGTTCCCCGACGGCTCCGGGGTTGAGGATGATCCGCTCATCGGTCCCGTAGCGAAAAAGGTCGTGGTGCACGTGGGCGTAGATGGCCACATCGATATCCGGTTGACCGGCCGGGGGGGTAAACAACTGATCGAAGTTGGCCGAGTCGTTGGTTGGGAACAGGGCCTGACCCATATTCAGGTCGGGCAGATTATGGGAAATTCCAAAGTTCAGCGAGCCCACCTGCCGAGTTACCCGCAGCGGCCACGAGGCAAGCGTATCGACCAGGCCTGGTGCGGCGTGCTCAGCCACATATTGAGCCAGGCGCCCAAAGTAGACGTGGGACGGCTTCTCCATGCCCATCTGGCCCCGGGCACTGACGACAACCAGGTCATCCCAGTTGCCCCGCACCATGACGGTCGGCGCCATCTTTTGGACCAGCGCCCAGATTTCATTGACACTCGGACCCGGCATCAGGAGGTCCCCAACGAACCAGTATTCATCCACCCCCTGGTCAAGGCTATCCTGATACATCGCCTGCAGGGCGGTCAGGTTGCCATGCACGTCTGAAAATACCGCAATCTTCTTTTTCACGCTTGCTCCCTTCCTTTCTACTATATTAAATATAGCCGAAGCAAGCACAAATTACCACTCAATTGCCCCTTGACGATCGGGCCGGAATTAGTGATAGACTGGTTAGGACACTATTATTGAAAGGAAATTACCATGTCACAACCGCAAACTGTTCAGATTAGCAACCACACGCGGCGCCTGATCACCATCATCCTCCTGCTCTCGACCTTCATCAGCCTCGCCAGCCAGACGATGATGGTCACCGCACTGCCGGTCATCCAGCATGACCTCCACGTCTCCCTCAACGCCGCCCAATGGCTGACCACCGGGTACACCCTGATCATCGGGATCGTCACCCCGCTCTCGTCCAACATGTACGATAAGTTCACCAACCGTCACGTCTTCCTGGGGATCATCGGGACCTTCATTGTGGGGACCCTGCTCGGCTGTTTCGCCACCAACTTCTTCACGTTGCTCCTGGCTCGGCTGATCCAGGCCTGTGCCAGCGGGATGCTGATGTCGTTTCAGATGACCACCATGATCTCGATCTACCCAATTGAGAAGCGAGGATCGATCCTCGGCCTCTCCAGCCTGGTGATCTCGGCGGGACCGGCGATCGGGCCGACCCTGGCCGGCTTCATCCTGCAAGTGCTCCCCTGGCGGTGGCTATTCATCCTGGTCCTGCCGTTCATGGTCCTAGCTTGGATCGGGGGCTACTTCAAGCTCGCCAACTTCTCCCAGCCCCGCGACATCAAGATCGACTACCTCTCCGTCCTGATCTCCCTGATCGGTGCCGGACTGACCCTGGGCAGTCTGACTGCCTTCCAGGTGAACGCCTGGGTTGGCCTGGCCATGCTCATTGTTGGGCTGGCCGTGATCGCCGTCTTCGTCAAACGGCAATTCCACCTTACTAACCCGATGCTCAAGGTCCAGATTTTCAAGTACTCCTCGTTCCGCCTGATGACCATCGTCGGCATCTTCGCCTTCATGGTCCTGCTGGGGACGGAACAGCTGATGCCGATCTTCACGGAGAACGTCACCCATACCGGGAGCTTCATCTCTGGACTGATCCTCCTGCCGGGAGCAATCTGCAACGCTATTGCGGCCTCCATCGTCGGCCGAATCTACGACGAATACGGACCGAAGTGGCTGATCATCACCGGTGGCGTAATCATGCTATTGGCCTCGATCCCGCTGGTCACCATCTCCCGGGAGTCCTCACTCTGGGTCCTGACAATTGCCTACGCCGTTCGGATGATCGGCAACGCCTGCGTCTTCAGTCCAGCCCTGTCGGAGGCCTTCTCCCAGCTGTCACGGGCAGAAAACAGTCACGGGACGGCGCTCAACAACACCCTGCGCCAGATCTTCGGGGCCGTCTCAGTCACGATGCTGGTCGTCATCGCCGGTATCCCTTCATCCCTGATCACCGGGATCCGGATCTCCATGTGGGTCACCGTCCTGCTGGTCATCCTGATGCTCCTGACCTTCGCCCGCTACCTGGCGACGAAACAAAAGCATTAACTTTCACGCCAATTGCGCGTATCCTAATAAGTATCGTTTTAATCAAGGAGGCATTTTTTCGCTAATGGATTCTCCAGCAGCAACTGGTAAATTTCCCCGAGGCTGGCACCGCACCTTCTATACCCTTTGGATGGGCGCCTTCATCACGGGAATGGGCTATTCAATGACGATGCCCTTCATTTCACTCTTCATCAATGAGCTCGGCCACTTCAGTCGCTTTCAGCTGAACTTCTATTCCGGCCTGGCCTTCGCCATGACTTTCATCAGTCAGGCGATCGTCTCCCCATTCTGGGGCAGCCTAGCCGATCGAAAGGGTCGGAAGCTGATGTGCATGCGGGCGTCCGGGGTGATGGCCTGCACCATCTTCGTTACCGGGCTCTCCCAGAGCGTCTGGATGATCATCGGCATGCGTTTCCTCCAGGGGGTCTTCTCCGGGTACATCAACAACGCCACAGCGATGATGGCCGGCGAAACACCGCACCAACGTTCCGGTTGGGTCATGGCCGCCATGACCACTGCCGGGGTGGCTGGTAACCTGGTCGGCCCATTGCTCGGTGGAGCCCTGTCCGGCTTCTTCGGCTACCGGGTGCCCTTCTTCATCACCGGGGGATTGATGTTTGCCGTCTTCCTCTCGACCTGGCTTCTCACCACGGAGCACTTCAAGCCGATCCAGAAGGCGGCTATGAAGCCGATGGGCGAGATCGTCAAGGAACTCGACAACCCGAAGCTGATCTTCGTGATGTTTTTGACCACCATGATCGTGACCGCCTCAACGATGTCCATCGACCCGATCATTAGTCTGTATGTCCGGTCACTGATGCATAACCACGGGAACGTGGCCTTCGTCGCTGGGGTTGTCGCTGCTACGCCTGGTCTGGGAACCCTGATCGCCGCCTCCAAGATTGGCCACACCATGGACCGAATCGGGCCCGAGCGTGTCCTGCGGGTCGGCCTAACCGTCGCCTTCGTCCTCTTCATCCCGATGACCTTCACGCATTCACCATGGTCACTGGCCTTCTGGCGGTTTCTGCTGGGGCTGGCCAACGCGGCCCTGATGCCGGCCACCCAGACGGTGCTGACGCTAGACGTGCCAACTGAGGCTTTTGGACGGATCTTCAGTTACAACCAGTCCTTCCAGGCCGGCGGGGCCGTGCTCGGTTCCCTGCTGGGGTCCGCTATCTCTGGTTTGTCTTCTTACCCGATGGTCTTCGCCGTCACCGGGCTGACGCTGCTGGTTAACCTGGCACTGGTTCTGATGGTGAGGACACCGAAGAAGGCATAGTTGCTAAAATTTTGATTATATGAATAAACAGGTACTAAGCATCCGGAAATCTCTGGTGCTTGGTGCCTGTTTTAATGATGTTTGGCCGGAAATCCCGTGACTTTAGTCATGGGATGGATAGGCCCCTTTAGCGCCCGTTAGGGCGT
>NZ_CANCWK010000055.1:0-9140 GCF_947381495.1 Limosilactobacillus galli
AAGAACCATTCAGAATTTCTTTGGAAATTCCGAATGGTTCTTTTATTTCAAGGGACTTTTGTCACAGCCCCTTTTTTAGTCTAAGGACTGGGAGTAGACCAGTTCGTCAGTTGAGATTTGTTCATTGAGGGCGTTGGCCAGCTCCTGGGAGAGCTTCCCGGCGGCGAGATGTTCCTGAACGAAGCTGTGTTCCCACTGGAAGGCCTCGATGGAGAGGTTGGTGATGAGGTCGGCATCGAGATCCTGGCCCCGGGTAAAGAGCTGTTTCTGCTGGAAGAAGACCCGCCCGACCATCACAACTTCATTGGCATTGGTGGTGTTTTCAATTGATTGGAGGTACTTGTCCACGTTTTCGTTGACGATGGCGAGGATCTTCAGGATAGCTTGACGCTGCTGCTTGATAATCTGCAATTTTCGATTATCCTCGTCAGCGGGATTGTCCACCGTATTGAGACGATGGGGATTAAGGTGGCGCTTGCGGAAGAGCTGCCACTTGATCCGGTGCCAGAAGAGGCGGGCGAACTCGGTGAAGTTATGTTCGGGCGTCCGGCAGATTGAGCGGCTGACAAAGTGGGCATATAGACTTGCTTCCCGTTCGCTAATGGTGCCATCGGCGGTCAGCTGGTCCAGGGTTTGCATTTCGACCTTGTGGGCCCGGTTCATCAGCTGGTTGAACCGCTGTTGGTTGAACTGGTGGTACTGATTCATCTGCGTACTGAGCTGGTCAATCACGATGGCCCGTTCCCGTGAATCCTCTGCCTGAGTCCGGAGCTGGTTGATGGCGAACTGAACCGTAGTGATGAGCTGCTGGCGGAATTCTTCCGGGGTGAAGCACTGTGACTTGGCCGGCAGGATCAGCGGGTAGGCAACGGCCCCGACCAGCAGGCTGATGAGGATTACGATCGCCGCAATCAGGATCATTGAGTTACGGAAGGTAAAGGTATGGTGATTGATCATTACCGGCAGCGAAAAGGCTAACGACAGGGTGATGGTTCCATGAATTCCCCCCAGCGCCATTAAAATACTGTCACGATTAAGCTGGTCGCTGGCCGAACCGATGTTGACCAGCTTGAAGCGGACCCAGCAGTACCGCAGGAAGGTCATGATTAGGTAGAGGAGTAATGAGATGCCAAACAGGCGGCCCAGGTTGGACAGGCTGGTACTTCTGAGGACTTGGGGGAGGAGAACACCTAAGAGGACAAAGACCAGGCCGTTTAAGGCGTCACTGATGATTGTCCAGGTCGTGGTAGTGGCCATCTGGACTTTGGTGGAGGTCAGCCGCATGCGGTCGTAGAGGATACTGTGGACAACCCCAGCGGCCACGACAGCCAGGATGCCGGAGAAGTGAAGCTCCTCGGCCAGCCAGTAGACAACAATCGGTGTCATGACATTAATGGGGATGACGATCGAGCCGATGTCGACGTGGGAGCGCATCAGCCGGACACGCAGATTGATCAGTAGGATGCCGAGAATCGCTCCAAAGATGATGCCGCCGAAGAAGACGTAGACAAAGATCCACAGGCCGTGGCCAATTGAGAAGTCCCCCGAGCGGTAAGCCGCCAGGGCCAGGTCGAGGAGGACAATCCCGGAAGCATCATTGAAGAGCGACTCGTACTCCAAGGCCCCGTTGACGTTCTCGGGAACCGACATGCTGGTGGTGATCGACTTGACCGCCACCGCATCCGTTGGGGTGATGATCGCGGCCAGCATGAAGGCCAGAGCGAACGAGAAGGTCTTTGGCATGGTCAGGTGCAGGACCGTCCCGGCGATGATAACCGTTATCAGGGACAGGGTCACCGCAATTGAAAGGATCGGGCGGATGTTACGGGAGAGTGAGAAAAATGATTGATTCTGCCCGTCGTTAAACATCAATGGCGCGATGACCACCATCATGAATATTTCCGGATGCAGGGTAAAATTCGTTGCTGTGGTTGGCAGACTGGCGAGCAGGACCCCGGCAATAATTTGGTAGATCGAGAGCGGGATCTTGGGGTAGATCAGGTGAATAACGTTGGCCACGACGACCGTAGTCAACAGCAGGATGATCCCCAATAGTAAATCCAATGAAAACACCACCTTAAAAGATTCAAAATTATAGCTAGTAGACTGCGTCATTCTAGCATTGAAAACACAATTTGGGCAATATGATTCAAAAAATCGGGGCAGACGAATTACTTCGTCGGCCTCGATTCTTTGAATATAGTTATTCCCGGCCCAGCAGCATCTTAACTGCCATAGCGATGTTGTAGATGAACAACAACAGAGCGATCAGCAGGGCAAAGGTCAGCAGGATTCCAAACAGGGCGCCGGCATGGAAGGTTGCCTGGTACAAGGAGGCAATGCTCATGGTGAGGATCGCGAAGATAACGTAGAGCAAAGGGAAAAGCTGTGACCAAAAGGCCTTGCGCGCGTTTTTGCTGATAGTCGGGTCGTCGCTTGCCCGGGCAACGATCCAGACGATGAGTGGGAAGATCACCGGCAGAAATAAGATACTGAGGTAGGAAAGGGCGTTAACGATTCGGGTTGTTGTGTTACTCTGCATATTAACCATCCTTTTTTAATTTAATTATGCCTGATCACTTAGGGGAGCGCAACGATAAGAAGCTGGAGGGTGAACACCAGAATGAAGAAGATTAGCCAGTCGCGGCGAGTCAGCGGAACGCGGTGAGCGCTGGTCCGCGACTGGCCCTCCACAAAGCCGTGGCTCTCCATGGCTTGGGCCATCTGATCCGCCCACTGACTAGCGGCTAGAATTGCCTTGAAGTAGAGCCGCGGTGACCACCAGTGGAGGGTGATCCCCCGCATCTGCCCCGCAATCCGGATGAGCCGGACTTCCTGCGCAATCCGGGGAAAAAGGTTGAGGGCGGCCAGAATACCGTAGGCAAACTTGCTCGGGAGGTGGCAATTTTGTTCGAGTGACCGCACCAGTAGAAGGGCACTAGTGGTGCAGCTGACGGCCGACCCGGTCAAGACATAGACATAGAGCCGGGTTACCAGGACCCAGGCGAAGTAGACGTTGTGGCCGGGACTGAAGAAGGCGATAGTGACGAAGATCGCCAGCGCCGGCACCAGGGTAATGACGATCAGCCAGGCCAGCCGTTGCCAACGGACCCGGCGGTAAATCAGGTAGGCTAGCGCCAGAATGATGATCACCACATTACTGTAGAGGTGACTGGTGAAGGTCACTTCAAGGGTAATGATGAGGACCAAAAATAGTTTTAAGCTGGGATTCATGCCTGCACCCCCTCATAGGTCAGCTTCCCGGCACTCAGGTGAAGGTGGTAGTCCACCAGCTGGTCGAGCCCTGTCAACTGGTGACTGATGATCAGGATGGTTTGGGGCAGGGCCTGCTGACAGCGCTTGATCAGATTGAAGACGGTTGTCAGCGAATCACGATCGAGACCGGCAAAAGGTTCGTCGAGCAACAGCACCGGGTGCCCGATCATCAGCATGACCAGTAGTTGCAACTTCTTGCGCTGTCCGCCACTGAGTGAGTACACCACCCGGTCCTCCATTTCCGCCAAACCGAAGTCGCGAAGCACGTCCGTCAATCGGTCGTTAGTGAGGAGGGGCTGTCGCTGGTGATGGGCACTGAGGGTTAGCTCTTCACCTACGGTAACGTTGAGAAACTGTTCGTTAGCCTGCTGGAAGACTAGACCAACTTGGTAGTGATATTTCCCGGGTGATATTTTTTGAATATTTTTCTGGAGATAGTCAATTTCACCCTGGTAGGGGATCAGCCGAGTGAGGGCCTTGAAAAAAGTGGATTTACCCGTTCCGTTAGCTCCCGTCAATAGGGTGATCTTATTTTTCACGATTGCCAGATCGGGGATGGTAATTAGGCGGTGCTCCCCACGGTCAATTTTGACCTGTTTAAGGTTGATAATTGTCGGTGCCTTTACTGGCGGAAGGGCTACGTGAAGCGGTGCCCCGGCGGCCTCATCCGCTTGGCCAATCAAACTTTTCCCCTGCTCTGGTGAAAGGGCCGCTAATTTTCCGGCCGCAAACTGGAAGACGTGGGGGCTGAGGGCAGTGTAACCGTGACAGTCGTGGTCGGTGACTATGATCGTGCGCCCCGGCTGGGCAGCTTGCCACCGTCCCAGTTGCTTAATCAAAAATTGGCGATTAGCCTCATCAATTGCGGCAAAGGGCTCGTCTAAGAGGAGCAAGTCGGGGTGCATGGCCACAACCACTGCCAGGGCGATCCTTTGCTGCTGACCGCCGGAGAGGGTGGTGATTGTTTGATCGAGCAGGTCGCTGATCTGGCAAAAGGCGCTGGCTTCTTGAATCCGGGCTTGAATCTGCGCGGCGGCCACTTGACAATTCTCAAGGGTGAATTCGAGCTCGTGTCGTGGGGTGTCCATGGCAAACTGCATGGCCGGATCCTGAAAGAGCATTCCCATCCGGATGGGGTGACGGTTGATCGTTGCCCGTCTAATCTGGCCAGCAGTTACCTGTCCGCCATACTTCGGCAGCAGTCCGGCGATCAGCCTGAGCAGGGTGGATTTTCCGCAGCCAGAAGGACCGGTAATCAGGGAAACCTCACCGCAACCAACGGTCATATCCAGGTTGCGGATGACGGACCGCTGGTGTTCGAATTGAAAGCTGAGTTGTTCAACACTGATAGCCTCCATTGGCCTACCTCCGAATAACATGGGCACGTTCAAGCATGTTGATGATCAGCTTGTTCAATACCCCGGTAAAGAAGAAGATGGAGATGAGGCGGACGATGATCATGACCACCAGCATCTGACCGGCAAAGTGGCTATAACCGTTGCGGAACCAGTCCCAGGCAAAGGTGACGATGGTCGTCATGATGGTTACCATGATGATGGTCAGCCAGTTATAAATCCGGTATCCGGTTAAGGTGAAACCCAGTTCGGTTCCCACCCCCTGGACGGCACCGGAGATCAGGGTAGCGGCTCCCCACTGATCACCAAGGAACATCTCAACAGCGGCCCCTAAGAACTCGCCGAGGAATGAAGCCCCGGGAAGCCGGAACATGAAGCCGGCGAGCGGTCCCGCCATGCACCAGATACCCATGGTAATATCATTGGCCATGGGGCCGTAACCTACCGGGGTCAGTAGGAGGGTAAGACCATTGTAGAGGAACCCCGCCGCATAGTAGATTACCCCGAAAATAATGCCGATGAGGGCGAGCAGGATGATGTCGCGCAAGTGAAAAACTTTCTTCATAATAGAGATACTCCTTAAAATAAATTGGATGAGGGCAAATAAAAAGCCCACAATGAAAGACATCATGGGATACGGATAGTTCTATTCAACGAAATTTTACCGAATCTTCCTCCGCTGGTATTAGCCAGGTCAGGTTCAATGGGTATTATCTCAGCCGGATGGCACCCCAGACATCGTATTAATCCTACCACTTATGATACATAAATCGCCCTTGAATTTCAAATGGTGAAAGGGCGTGCAGAAATTTGGCGGAACAGGTACAATGAAAATTGATTAAAAACAAAGGTCGAGGAAAATGTCTGAATTAGTTTCAATTGTCTTATTGATTGTTATCGGGATCCTGGCAGGGATCACCAGTGCTGCCGCTGGCCTGGCCTCGCTGGTTTCGTACCCGTCGCTTTTGGCGATGGGCCTCTCACCGGTGATGGCCAACGTTACCAGCTGTTTTTCAACCGTGGCCAGCGGGTATAGCTCGGTCGTGGCCTCTGCGCGCGAGCTCCGCAATAACCGTAAACAGATGTGGATCATGATTCCCGTAGTCCTGACCGGGGCAATCATCGGGGCCCTCCTGCTCTTTGCTTTGCCCGGCAAGTGGTTCCAGGACCTGGTGCCGGTCTGCATCGGCCTGGCAGGGATCATTCTGATGATGCCGCATAAGCCGTGCCAGGCCCACCCGGAGCTGATTCAGAACAGCCGGGCATCTGGCCGGTCTCGCCTGCACCGCTTCATGGCCTGGGTTGGAATCTTTATCGTGGGGATCTACTCCGGCTACTTCAATGCTGGGGCGGGAGTCATGATGCTGACCCTGCTGACGGTGGTCAACCGTGGGCAGACATTTGCGGTCAACAACGCCCTGAAGAACGTGGCCATGACGGCAACGAACACGATGGCGGCTATTATCTTCGCTATTGAGGCCACCATTCGCTGGCACTATGTTCTGCCGTTGTTCATCGGGAACATCATCGGCGGAATCCTGGGGCCGATTATCGTCCGCCACCTGCCCGGTCGGCTGATGCAGATCATTGTTGGCGCCGGGGCGCTGATCCTGGCGGTATCACTGGTCATTAAAAATATGATATGAGGTTAAAATAATGTCAAGTCGTACCTTTCAAAACCTGAACGATGAGAAAAAGCAACGGATCACCGCGGCCCTGCTGACTGAATTTAGTCAGCATAACCTGCCGGATGCCGAGGTGGCCCGGATTATCAAGCAGGCCAAGATCTCCCGGGGCGCATTCTACAAGTACTTTACGGACCTTGCAGATGCCTACCTATACCTGTTTACAGTGGTGATGGCCAAGATCCATGCACCGATTACTGACCGGGGCGATCACTTAACCGCCGAGGACTATTACCAGATGGTCGCCAAGTTTGTCGACCGGGTTCATACCAGTCCTTACTATGCCTGTATTCGTCGCCACTTTCTGACTAATGAAGGGGTCCTGCCGGAACGGCAAACGGCGGAACCGCGCAATGAAACCGAATGGGCGGTAATGACGCTTTGCCATGCCACCATCAATGAGTGCCTCCAGGATCCTGCCAGGCGGGGTGCGGCCTTGACCAGGCTGAAGCACACCCTGGAAAAAATCCTGAGCTAAAAAAAGCTGCCGACGATCAATTTGATCGTTGGCAGCTTGCTTTTTTCTAGTGTTCTTTGAACAGGTTCGTCAGGTGGTTCATGAAGACCTTCAGGTAACGTTCCTTGTCTACGTTGATGGCAACCTTAACGTTCGGGTTCGGGTCGTTCAGCTTGGAGTTGTCACCGATGATTCGCGCGTAGTATGGGCCTTCTTCGTAGACACACTTAACGAAGAGACTCAACGTGGTGACGAAGGATGGGTCGATGCCGACACCGACAGCCAGTGGGTCGTGGATGGCACAACCGTTCTTGTCGATGTCCAAGTTGTAGTAGGCATCGATGTAGAAGTCGGTGATGTCAGCGTAGGCCTTACCAGCCTTGGTGCCCAGGTTACGCCACTGCTGGGTTTCCTTCTTGGTCAGCAGGGTCCGTAGGGTAACGTCCAGGCCCACCATCGTCAGCGGCAGGTCAGAGGTCAGTACCTCGTTAGCCGCTTTTGGATCTTGATTAATGTTGGCTTCGGCAACTGGGGTAACGTTCCCCTCAACCGTCAGAGCACCACCCATGAAGGTAACATTGCCGATCAGGTGGGCAATTTCAGGGTCCTTCTTAAGAGCGGCAGCCAGGTTGGTCATCGGGCCAGTTGGGATGATGATCAGGTCCTTGCCGTACTTGTGAGCGGCATCGATGTAGAAGTCAACACCAGACTCTTCTTCAACGCTCCGGCTTGGAGCAGGCAGTTGCACTTCCCCGATCCCGTTGTTTCCGTGAATGTCCTTGGAAACCTGCATAACATCGAAGTGGTCCGTGGTGCTTGAGTGTGGCAAGCCCTTGAATACTGGAATATCAGTGTGACCTAACAGTTCCAATAGCTTCAGACTGTTTTCGGCACAGACATCGAGCAGGTTGTTACCATAGGAGCTGACGATCCCGATCAGGTCAACTTCTGGGTCGGCCAGGGCATAGGCGATTGCCAAAGCGTCATCGACACCGGTATCCAGATCAAGAATCATTTTTCGTTTAGCCATATTAGTCCCTCCAAGATTAACTAAAATTTACTATCTACCTTTTCTATAATAAATTAGTTTTTTGTTAAACACAATAGGCAAAGCAGTAAATATGGTAGCGCTTTATTAAAATTTTAATTATCTAAGAAAATGTTATAATGGTTAAACAAAAAACAAGAAAGCGAGGTCCGTATTAATGACGGAAGAAAGCTATGATGTAACGATTATCGGTGGCGGTCCGGCTGGGATGTTCGCCGCCTTCTATTGCGGCCTGCACGAACTGCACGCACAGCTGATCGAAAGCCTGCCGCAGCTAGGCGGACAGGTGGCAGCATTGTATCCTGAGAAGCAGATCTGGGATGTCGCTGGCCTGGCAGGCGTCACCGGACAGGAACTTGTTGATCGCCTGAAGGACCAGCTGACCGTGGCTCCGATCGACCAGTTTTTAAACGAGACTGTCGATGATGTCGTCAAGGAAGATGACGGTACCTTCACCATCAAGACGGCGCAGCGGATCTCCCACTCCAAGGCGGTTATCATTGCCTTGGGGAACGGGGCCTTTACCCCGCGGCGACTGGTGCTTGATGGTGCCGACCAGCTTGAAGGCCGCCAGCTGCATTACTTTGTCAGCCACAAGGACGACTTTGCCGGCCAGCGGGTAGCGGTGCTGGGCGGCGGTGACTCGGCCATCGATATTGCATTGATGCTGGAGCCAGTGGCTAAGGACGTCTACCTGATCCACCGGCGGAACCAGTTCCGCGGTCTGGAACACACCGTCAGCAAGCTGAAGCAGTCGACGGTGCACCTGGTGACGCCCTATCTGCCGAAGAGCCTGGCGACGGCTGGGGATGCGGTCACCATTGGGCTGAAGAAGATGCGCAGCGATGAGGAAGACCAGCTGACCGTTGATCAGCTGGTGGTTAACTATGGCTTCACCGCCAACAATGCGGCCCTGACCAAGTGGTCGCTGGACCTGGCTAGCGAACGCCACCTCCTGAAGGTGGACAGCAGTATGCAGACCAGCGTTCCGGGCGTTTACGCCATCGGGGATGGGGTGACCTACCCGGGCAAGACAGCCTTGATTGCGACGGCCTTCGGGGAAGCGCCAACCGCGGTCACCGCCTTAGCCAAGCAGCTTTATCCTGACAAGCGGCTGGCGGTTCACAGTTCCTCAATGAATATTAAACGTAAATAGACTAAAAGCCCACTGAGAGGTGTGAATTCTTCATTCATTCGCATCTCTAGTGGGCTTTTATTTAATGAAGATTGGCCGGAAATCCCGTGACTTTAGTCATGGGATGGATAGGCCCCTTCCTACGCCTCGTTAGAGGCGTTTTTATTTTGGATCATGATACTTC
>NZ_CANCWK010000056.1:0-9017 GCF_947381495.1 Limosilactobacillus galli
ATTTTTGATTAAATCAAAAATCATAGTTCGCATTTTCTTAGTTAGAAGCTAGAAAATAATAGTTAATTCCCAGCCTCTTTTTGCGTTTCGGTTAGGCTTTCTTCTTGATCCGGGTCAGGTACCAGCGGTAGGCCAAGTAGCAACCGGCCAGGGCCATAATGACGATGGCGACGGTGGTGTATTCGTCGAAAATCTGGACGATCGTCTTCCAGGACTCGCCAACCCAGGCCCCCAGCCCCACCAGGATGGTGTTCCAGAGGGCGCTTCCGATACTGGTCAGCAGGCAGAATTTGTCCAGCGGGGTTTTGGCGATTCCCGCGGGAATTGAGATTAGGCTCCGGACAACCGGGATGCAGCGCCCGTAGAGAATCCCGCTGGTACCATGACGGTTAAACCAACGGACAGCCCGGTAGGCATCATCTTTTTGAAAACCCAACAGGCGGAAGAACCGTCGCTGGAGGAGGACCCCCAGCCGCTTGACCGTCAATTGGCGACCAAGTGCGTAAAGAATCAAGGCACCGATCAGTGAGCCGATGGTGGCACTGATGATGGTGCCGACAATCGTCAGTGAGGTTTTTGTCGCTATGAAGCCGCTCATCGTCAGGATGATCTCTGAGGGCAGGGGCGGGAAGACGTTTTCCAGAGCAATCAGTAGGGCAATTGCGAAGTAGCCGAACTGGTCAATTAAAGAGGTGATCCAAGCGTCCATCGTGGTTGTGTTCTCCTGTCACGGTTAGTTTTGGTAGACACGGTGTCCACCGATCCATGTTTCACTTACTTTAACATTTTGTAAGTCGTTAGGCGAGACTGTGAAGATATCTTTATTCAAAATTACGAAATCGGCATCCTTTCCAGCCGTCAGGGTTCCGTTATTGGTGAAACCACCGATTTTAGCAGCGTCACGGGTGTAGCCCAGCACCGCCTGGGGGACCGTGATAGCCTCGTCAGCATTCACCACGTCGCCGTTAGCGGCCTTCCGGGTGACGGTAGCATAAATACTGTAAAAGGGACTGTCCGGCTCTGCCCACGGCGTACATGGGGCGTCAGAGCTCAGTCCCAGGAGGGCTGTGGAATCGTGCATGGTCTTAACCCGGTAGGCCGTCTTGAATTGGGCTGGGGAGAGGTAGGTACGGTAGGATTCATCCTCAGCAAAGTAGAAGATCGGTTGGGTGACCAGGGCGTAATTCATGGGGCTGGCATCAATCTCCTTGAACATCTCATCCGTCATCAGTGAGGCGTGTTCGATCCGGACCGACGGCATTCCATCAAGCCATGGCTGCAGGTCCTTGGTGACATCGATGACCCGTTGGATGGTGGCGTTGCCCATCGCGTGGATGGCGATCTGGAGCTTGTTCTGCCGGGCAAATTCGACCTCCTGCTTGAGCTTAGCAACGCTGGTCAGACTGACCCCCATTTTGCCGGACGGGTAGGGTTCCTTGTTAAAGGCGGTCTCACCGGAGATACTGCCGTCCATGAAGACCTTGATCCCGGCGACCCGGAGCTGCTGGTCCCCGCTCGGCAGCAGCGGCTGGTCAGGGTCGAGTTCATCAAAGACGTAGTAGATGGAGGCCTTTGGCGCAAAACCTTGTTGAACGGCGTCCTGATAAAGCTTGAGGGTCGTGTACGGTTTCATCCGGCCCATCATCTCGCCGATCGCCACCAGCCCATTTTGCAGGTAGTGGGCTGAGCTGTTGACCATGTTGGTCAGGTCGGTCTGATAGCTCTGCGCTGACTTGGCCCGAATCAGGAGCTGGGTAGCTGCTACCTCCCGCATGAAGCCGGTCGGCCGTCCGTCAGTGAAGCGTTCGATCTTACCGCCAACAGGGTCGGGAGTGTTCTCGTCGATCCCGGCCAGCTCTAAGGCCTTGGAGTTGCCGACAGAGGAGTGGCAATCAGACCGGTAGATGAAGATCGGCTGATCGGTGGAAACGGCATCGAGGTCATCCCGGTTCGGGCTGCGGTGTTCGGCCAGCTTAGTCTCATCAAAGCCCCAGCCCTCAATCCAGGTATCCGGCCCCTGACCATAGCTCGGTGACTGCCGCAGGGCCTCCTGCATCTCCTTGATGCTGTTGACGTTTGGCGGTGTGCAGGCGGTCCCGTGGAGGGCGTCGGCGATGTACTTTGGGTGGGTGTGACAATCAATCAGTCCCGGGAGGACCGTTTGCCCGGCCAGGTCCACCACATTGCCAGCCGGCGTCAGGTCGTTGCCGATTTGCGTGACCTTACCATCATCAATAATCATTGAGTTGGCAAAGGTCTGCTCGTCGGTCCCGACAAAAATTTTACCGTTAACATAAGTAGTTGGCATAGTAGAACCCCATTTCTTAAATAATCTCTCAATATTATCCTACCTGACTTTTGCGTGTTGTAAACCGCTTTCACCTGTTTAAATTAAAAAGTGAATGGGGTGAATCCACCCGGGAGGACTGTTCGGTTTTTGACGCGAAATCCTTAAATTTTCGCGAAATTTTCTTAAAAATATGCTAAAGTAGAACAAGACTTATCTGAGAGGTTTGATGAAAAGGTGAAACACTATCGATTTAGCCGGCTTAGCATGGGCTGGCAGATTATGATCGGGTTGGTACTAGGAATCATCTGCGGGGTGATTTTCTACCAGAATAAAGAGGCCATCGTCGTGATGCAAAGCCTCGGGACCATCTTTATCCGCCTGATCCAAATGATCGTGATGCCGATTGTGGTTTCCTGCCTGACGGTGGGGATCGCCAATATCGGTGATATTAAAAAGCTGGGCCGGATCGGGGGAAAGACCCTGATCTACTTTGAAGTCCTGACCACGATCGCTTTGATCCTCGGGATTACCATGGCTAACGTTACCCACCCGGGGACGTTTATCAACATCCATGACCTGCACGGGACAGACATCTCCAAGTACATGGCCACCGCCAAGACGGCCGAGCACAACAGTGGTTTCTGGCCGCTTGTCCTGTCGATCATTCCGACGAACATCTTCAAGTCGATGGCTGATGGTGATATGATGCCGGTGATCCTCTTCTCCGTTCTCTTCGGCCTGGGGATCGCGGCTGTTGGTGAAAAAGCCAAGATCCTGATTGATGTTTTGAACGGGGTGGCCGAGGTCATGTTCAAGGTCACCAACTGGGTCATGAAGATTGCGCCGATCGGGGTCTTTGGCTTGATCGGGATGACGATCGCCGAGATGGGCCTTGGCGCATTGCTGCCGCTGGGTTACTTCATCCTGATCGCCTACGTGACGATGCTGATCTTCATCATTGTCATCCTGGGGATCACGGCGCACATCTTCCACCTGCGTTACTGGAAGACAATGCACGTAATCTTGGATGAGATTGTCCTGGCCTTCACCACGGCCAGTTCTGAGGTGACCCTGCCGCGGCTGATGCGGAAGACCCACCAGATGGGGGTCAACAAGGGGATTGTCTCCTTCGTTATCCCGACTGGTTACACCTTTAATCTGGATGGTTCGGCCATCTATCAGTCCCTGGCAGCCATTTTCCTGGCCCAGGCATACGGCCTGCACCTGTCCCTGGCCCACCAGATCACGTTGCTGGTCGTATTGATGATCACCAGTAAGGGGATGGCCGGGGTGCCCGGCGCCTCCTTCGTGGTCCTGCTGGCTAGTGTCTCCACAATTGGGGTTCCAATGGCCGGTTTAACCTTCATCGCCGGGATTGACCGTTTCGTCGACATGGGCCGGACCGCCGTCAACGTGGTCGGAAATTCAATTGCGACCCTGGTCATCGGTGAATCTGAAGGCGAGCTGGATCGCAAGCAGTACAACGAATACCTTGATAACTACGGAAAAAATAAATAGTGGCTAAGGAGAACCTGCCCTTATTCATAAAATTAAAGGCGCTCCTGGTAATGAATACCGGGGGCGTCTTTGTAATACAGTTTTATTTACCGTCATCGTCTTGCGGGGCGGTAAGCTTTACCCCCCGGTGGTTAACGCTGGTGCTGAAGACGATTTGCGTACTGGTCTTGCCGAAGCGTTGCTGGATGGTGTTGATGAAGTCGTCGAGGTTGGTTGTCGAAGGAAAGACGACTTCCATGATTTCGGAGTAGTCGCCGGTGACGCAGTTGCACTCGATAACGTTGGGAATACTTTGGATGTAAGGGTAGAATTCCTGCTTTTGGCGGGGCTCCAGCTGGACCTGGATGAAGGCCTTGACGTGAAAACCGATTTTTTCCATGTTGATGCTGGAGTGGTAGCCAGTGATGATGCCGGCTTTTTCTAGTTTCGTGATCCGGGCCGCAATTGCCGGTGAGGAAATGAAGCATTCCTTGGAAAGCTCCTTGAGCGAGGCTCGTGCGTTAGTTTGCAACAGGTTGACAATTTTCCGATCGATTTTATCCATAAGGATGCCTCGCTTCCTAAAATTACAAAAAATTCATTTTTTAATCATTGCTTAATATACTTCCAAATTGTAGGAGATTTTAACCCAAAAGTCAATTTTCTCAGATGAATAAGGCGGCGTTAGGACGGGAAATCAGCGGGCAAATAAAAAATTAGCAGAAGATGAAAGCAATGTTACGTTGGAACCGCAAAAAATGTTACAATATATACAAAAGCTGTTTGAAGTGGAGGCAGAAAATATGGATCAAGAATACCAAAACATTTTAGTACCAGTTGATGGCTCAAAGGAATCAGAGCTGGCATTGCACCGGGCAATCTTTGTTGCTAAGCGTAACGGCGCTCACATCGACATTTTGAACGTAATCGACACCCGGGCAATGGCCTACAACTTTGCTGGGATGTCTGACGGCAGCATTGCCTACCAACTGGTTGACAAGTCCAAGGAATACCTGGATGGCCTGCTGAAGGACGCCAAGTCCAAGGATGGCTTTGACAACCTTGACATCCACATTCGTCTTGGTAATCCAAAGACAATCATCTCCTTTGACTTCCCGCACGATCACCACAATGACATGATCATCATGGGTGCTAGCGGTCTTTCCCGGATGCAGCGGGCGGTAATGGGTTCCGTTACCTCCTACGTTAAGCGGAATGCTCCGGTTGACGTCTTAGTCGTTCGGACCGCCGTGGACCAAGTTAAGTAATTGCTGTAAAACAAAGATGGCTGGTTGACAAATTGTCAGCCGGCTTTTTGCTTAACTCAAAAAGACACCCGCGAGTATTTCGCGAGTGTCTTTAATGTTTTAAGCATGTTGATTATTCAGCAGCTTGATCCTTCTTAGTAACCTTCATGATGTTATCCTTGTTGGTAACCTCGACCCCGGCCTGCTTCAGCATGTCAAAGTTGAATTCTTCACTGTTCGTGACGGTGACGATGACGGTATCATCGAGACCAGCCTTCTTGATGGTTGGGTCCCAGAATTCCATCAGTTCGTCGCCCTTTTCAACGTATTGACCCTTGTCAAAGTAGGTAACGAAGCCAGTTCCGTGCAACTTAACCGTGTCGATCCCGATGTGGATCAGGAGGGCAACACCGCTATCGGAAACTAATCCAACCGCGTGACGGGTTGAGAAGGTTGCCCGCACGGTTCCGCTGAATGGTGCAAAGACCTTACCATCAGATGGCTTGATAGCGAAACCTTGGCCCATGCTGCCGCTAGCAAAGGCGGAATCCTTAACATCCTTTAAGTCAACAAGCTTCCCGGCAACTGGTGCAGGAATTTCGGTAACACCTGGTTGTGGTTGAGCTGCTGGCTCTTCAGCATCGGCATCCTGACCACCCTTGTTGAATTGCTTGCCCCAAGTCTGTTCCAGTTCGGCAACGATCTTGGCGTGTGAAGATTCATCCAACTTAACCTTGAGGGCGAAGATGATGATCCCAACAACGATGAGGGCGATTGGAATTAAGAACATGTAGATCTTGAAGATGCTTACGCCGTGAGCGGTAATCGTAGCAGCAGTAGCACCACCGGTCATCCCGGCAGCAACGGTAGCGGCACCAACAACACCGTTGGCAACGGCACCACCGAACTTATCAAGCAGTGGACGAACTGACAGGGTCAGTGATTCGTCACGGTGACCCAGCTTCAGTTGACCATATTCAACAGAGTCGGTAATCGTCATCAGAACAACCAGGAAGATAATTGGTTGCGGGATGAAGAACAGTTCGGCACCGAGTAATACGAGTGCCAGAGACTTGCCGGCAAAGGCGAAGATTATAGCACCGATCACTTCGATGGTAGCGGCACCGTAGAAGAGCTTGTGACGGCCAATCTTGCCAGAGAAGAGTGGAAAGGCGAAGACGGAGATTACCCCGACAACCGTGTTCAGACCACCCAGGATGGAGAAGGCCTTGGAGTTACCTAAGATGTAGGTGAAGTAGTACAGTTCAAAACTGTTCAGCAGGGTCTGACCAGTTGTGAAGAACAGGTAAGACATCGCAATGGCCAGCAGTTGGTCATTCTTAACCAAGATCTTCAGGATATCCTTGAACTTGGTTTGTTCCTTGTTTTCACGAAGCAGTGACTTCTGCTCGTGAGTGAACATCCCAACACCGATCGCAGTGATGGCGGAGATAGCAGCGACGATGGCGGCAAAGGTGAACCAACCACGGTCATCACCGGTCCCGCCATTCTGCTTGACGGAGAAGAACAGCACCATTGGCATGATGACAAATCCGATGATCTGACCACCAATGGTTGAACCAACCCGGGCGAAGGTAGCGATCTTGTCACGTTCGTGCGAGTCAAATGACATCGCAGGAACCATGGACCAGAAACCAACATCATTGAAGGAGTAGAAGACATCCATAATAATGTAAATAATAGCAAACAGAACCAGGTAAAGGATTGGGTTGCTCAAGTTCAGACCACCCAGTGGCGTGAACAGTGCAGCAAGCAGGACGGCTGAAATAGCACCACCGCCGACAACCCAAGGCTTGAATTTACCCCATTTGGTGTTGGTCCGGTCAATTGCGTTCCCAATCATTGGGTCGATGATCAATTCACCAATCCGCAGAATAAGAATAATCAGCGTAACGTAACCGACCATCTTGTTGTCGAAGTGCTTGTCACCTGAATCAAACAGGTGACCGGTAACGTACATCATAAAGTAAGTAGAAAGTAATGCAAAGAACGCATCATGACCAAAGGCCCCCAGCGAGTATGCCAGGCGCGAGCGGACAACATGCTGTTCTTTCTTTGAACTATCCATATTGACTCCCCTTTTCTGCAACAGCTTTGATATAACTTACAACTGTTATGTTAAGCGCTTTCAATAAAGATGTCAATGATTTTTAGTAAAGTTTTACGAAAGTTGGTGATTGCTGGACGTTAAATCATGGACAGATTAACGGAAAATGTCATGTGAAAGCCGGGATTAAGGCGGAAGCTCAGGGAAGCAGGGCGGTTAGGTAAAAGGTGTGAGTAAATATTTATACAAAAAATGGCCGATGAGCAATATCTTTGCTCATCGGCCATAGTTATTTAAGCTAAACTGCTTTATTGTTCCTTGTACCAGCTGTAGTGGAAGTTGCCTGGACGGTCAACCCGCTCGTAAGTGTGGGCACCGAAGTAGTCACGCTGGGCCTGCAGGAGGTTAGCAGGAAGAACTTCTGCCCGGTAGGAGTCGTAGTAGTTGATCGCAGCGCTGAGGGCAGGAACAGGAATTCCGGCCGTAACAGCGAGGGCCACCACGTCCCGGATAGCCTTCTGGTACTTCTTGGCAATGTCCTTGAAGTAGTCGTCCAGCAGCAGGTTCTTCAGGTCAGGGTTCTTGTCAAAGGCATCGGTGATGTTTTGCAGGAATTGAGCCCGAATGATGCAGCCGGCCCGCCAAATCTGGGCCAGTTCACCCATCTTCAGGTTCCAGTTGTAACGTTCGGAGTCGATCCGCATCTGTTCGAAGCCTTGGGCATAGGACATAACCTTGCCGAAGTAGAGGGCTTGACGAACCTTTTCGATCATTTCCTTCTTGTCATCGATACTGATGGATTCAGTGACTTCCGGCAGAACCTTGCTTGCGGCCATCCGTTCGTCCTTCATCATGGAGATGTAACGAGCATAAACGGCTTCGGTGATCACGGATTGTGGGGCACCACCGTCAAGAGCGGTTTCAGAACTCCACTTACCAGTACCCTTGTTGGCACCACGGTCAAGAATCATGTCAACGATTGGCTTGTTCTTGTCGTCACCCAGGTCATCCTTACGCGTCAGGATATCAGCGGTGATGTCGACCAGATAGCTGGACAGTTCACCCTTGTTCCATTCAGCAAAGGTCTTGGCGATGTTGTCAACGGGCATCTTCAGGACGTTGCGCATGATGTTGTAGCTTTCGTCGATCAGTTCTTCGTCACCATATTCGATCCCGTTGTGGACCATCTTAACGTAGTGACCAGCACCATTAGGACCGATGTAGGCAACACATGGCTTGCCGTCTTCTTCGGCCTTGGCAGCGATCTGAGTCAGGATTGGGGCAACCAGGTCGTAGGCTTCCTTTTGGCCACCTGGCATCAGAGCTGGACCGTGGAGGGCACCCAGTTCACCACCGGAAACACCCATGCCGATGAAGTTGATGCCGGACTTGTCCAGCTTGGCATTCCGGGCCATCGTGTCGTGGAAGTTGGTGTTCCCACCGTCGATCAGCACGTCACCCTTGTCCAGCAGAGGGAGTAATTCATTAATTACTGCATCAGTTGGCTTACCAGCCTTAACCATCATCAGAATCCGCCGCGGCTTTTCCAGGGAGTCCACAAAGTCCTCGATCGTGTAACTTGGAACAAGCTTCTTGTCGCTGTGATCCTTCATCATTTCGTCAGTCCGGTTACGGTGACGGTTGTAGATACCAACCGTGAAGCCCCGGCTCTCAATGTTAAGAGCCAGGTTCTTACCCATGACCGCTAAACCAACAACACCAATTTGTGCTTTTTGATCAGACATTAAAGTCACTCTCCTCATAAAATCTGTATTTCATTTCACAATGTCCATTATAACAGATAAATACTTACCTGCAATTAATTAAGGGAGATAAATTAAAAAGGGGCTGTGACATAAGTCCCCAAAAATAAGCGGAGTTAGATGAAATCTTCGGATTTCATTTAACTCCGTTT
>NZ_CANCWK010000057.1:0-7863 GCF_947381495.1 Limosilactobacillus galli
ACTAGACCAAAAGCCAAAGTGGCTTAGTCTAGTTCTCAAAAATCTCTTCATCCTTACCGATTGACAAAGAGCCTAATATTCGACCTTTCGGATACTAGAGGACATTATGTTTTACAGGTTATTTTTCTCGTAGCCAAGCCTTTAGTTCATGATTTTCCCGTTGGTCAACCGGTGGTAGTTGCATGTAATCACCGTATAGATCTGTAAGATATTGGTCCCAACACGACATCGTTTTGAACTTATGATCTTCGAAGGTAACGTATGTTGGTTTATCAAAGTCAGTTTTCTTCATGATCTCCTTATCATAGTCGCCCCAATTAATATCACCAACGTACTCTGCACGATCGTAACCATAGCTACGGCAAAGTTGATCAATTCGTTTATTAGCCCGATCGATACCGTACATTTTGGCGAATGGTATAAAGAGCGGTTTGATGAGTTTATGACTCAGCGTTTTTCCATCCCCAACTTTAGCAAAATTAAGGTTGAGAATTTTCCGAGCAAATAATTCTTTTTGATATAACTTGCGGCGTTCAGCGGTATCTGCTGGCACCCCATCAAACGGAAAGATATCTACCCAAAGAGAATTTTCATTAGTTTCGTTCGTATAGCTCTGTTTGGTATAGGTTTCAGTATCCAATACCTTCATGAATGGATAATGAGTGGTGCCATTTTGATAGGTAACGATTTTATAGTGGCCATGAAAGACATCATTATGACGGGCAATATCTTGCAATTTATCGTAGAAGGGGCGACTCATGGCGATATCAATATCATCGTCCCAGGGAATAAATCCCTTGTGACGAATTGCGCCTAGTAATGTTCCAGCACAAAGATAATAATGGATATTGTTTTCCTCACAGAAGTCATTTAATTCGATTAGAATCCCAAGTAACCGTTGACGAATCTCGGGTAACGTTAATTGTTTCATTAGATCTCCCTCGGTTTAGATTTAATACAACTATCATACCAGATTGTAAGGGTAGTTGTTCAGTGGTAAAATATTCTTTGTTCAATTAAGAAAGGATTACTCAATTTTATGAACAACAAACTATTAGAAATTTTTCGAGCAAAGACTAATCATCCGGAAGCTACTCAGCGTGAATTAGCACAGCGAGTTGCTTTATCATTGGGCAAGGTCAATCAAGGACTGGACCAGTTAAAGAAAATGGGTCTTTTGGATGACAAGATGATGCTTTCATCGGTTGGCCAAGACTACCTTCATCAGCACCATCCTCAAAGGGCCGTTATTTTGGCCGCCGGATATGGTATGCGAATGGTACCAATTAATACTGAGCAGCCTAAAGGATTACTGGAAGTAGATGGTGAGCCGTTGATCGAGCGGTTAATTAAGCAGCTCCATCAGCGACATATTAGCGAGATTGCCATTGTCGTAGGATTTATGAAGGAACACTACGAATATTTAATTGATAAATATGATGTTCAGCTGATCGTTAATCCGCATTATGCAGACTGGAATAATATTTATTCCTTATTTTTGGCCAAGGATGTCTTATCTAATGGCTACATCGTTTCTTGTGACGTGTGGTTTAAAGATAATCCTTTCTCAACGGTTGAGGATCAGTCATGGTACCTTTTTACCGATAAAAGTGATTATCAGTCGCACTGGCGGGTTAATTCTAAAGGGAAAGTAGTTCGCGTAAAACAGAATGGTAATAAGATGGTTGGCTTAGCGTATCTCAATCGATCGTCTGCTGAAGAATTAGCATCGCGGCTTACCGAACAGGTTAAGTTACGGCCGTTCCTAAATGAATTTTGGGAATCAGCGTTAGTTAGCCAGCGTCAATTTATGATTGATGGACGAGTGATTAGTAATCATGAGTATGCTGAGATAAATTCTTATGAGGAATTACGGGACCTCGATGACAGTTCTAGCCATCTGAAAAACGATGCTATCAGTGCTATTGAACAAGCCTTGGGGGTAACCGTTCAGGATATTCATGATATTCGGGTCTTGAAAAAAGGAATGACAAACCGTTCCTTTATTTTTAAGTGTCATGATAAACACTATATCATGCGAATTCCGGGTGAGGGGACAGCTAAACTAATCAATCGGCGTGAGGAGTATGATGTTTACCAACAAGTAGAAGTATTATCTTATGTTGAAAAAACACTTTACTTAAATCCTGACAACGGATATAAGCTAACTCAGTTTATTGAACACTCCCATAATTGCGATGCTAATAATTGGGACGAGGTTCGACAGTGTATGCAGCTTTTACGGAAAATGCATGGAGAGAGACTGAAAGTTGGGCATCAATTTGATGTTTATCGCCAGCTGGAGTTTTATGAAAGCTTACGGCGCGGTGATTCGGCCTACCGGGACTATGACGAAGTTAAAGCGCGCGTTGAAAAGTTACGGGGATTCATTGATGGTTTGGATAAAGAATGGACGCTTTGTCACATCGATGCTAACCCGGATAACTTTGTCTTTGACCAAGATGGTCATCTCTATTTGATTGATTGGGAGTATGCTGGAATGCAGGATCCACATATTGATATTGCAATGTTTGCAATCTATGCCATGTACGACCAGTCTCAACTTGACCAGTTAATTGATGCATACTTTGACGGGGCAATTGACGCACTAACGCGGTATAAGATTTATGCTTATGTGGCTATCTGTGGATTATTGTGGAGCAACTGGTGTGAATACAAGCAGTCTCTAGGACTTGATTTTGGTGAGTATTCGTTGGCTCAATATCGTTACGCAAAGGAATACAGCAAGAAAGTATTGAAATATTTGAAAGAGGAAAATTATGGCAATAATTGATAATGCAATCATTATGGCCGCTGGTTTGGGAACAAGGATGCGGCCGTTAACCAACAGTACTCCCAAGCCACTGGTCAGAGTCGCTGGGCAGCCGATGATTGAGTCGGTAATTGCCGCGCTCCATGCTAATGATATTTATGACATTAGTATTGTCGTTGGATACTTGGGGAGTCAATTTGATTACTTAGCTGATAAGTATGACGGGGTAAGGTTGGTCAATAACCCTTACTACTCAAAGTACAACAATATCTCGTCACTATATGTTGCTCGGCATGAATTGAAGAATACGGTGATCCTGGATGGTGATCAAATAATTACTAATCCTCAGATCCTAGATCGACATTTTGAACACTCTGGTTATGCCGGAGCGTGGGTCGATACGTGGACGGATGAGTGGATCATGCACGTTGATGATGAGCATGTTGTTAAAAGCTGTGATCGAGATGGTGGAAAAGATGGTTGGCGCCTGTACAGCCTCTCTAAGTGGACACAGGCTGATAGTGCTAAATTGTGTCATTATCTAGTTGAGGAATTCGAGAATAAGCACCATTTCGATATCTACTGGGATGATATTGCCATGTTTGACTATTCCTCTCAATTTAAACTGACGGTTCAGCCAATTAAGAATACAGATATTATTGAAATAGATAGCATTAAACAGCTTGACTTGGTAAGTCAGAAGATGAAGAAGGGGCTTTTAGGATGAGGGAACGGTTAGGTAGAATTGATTGGCCGCTCATTATCATTCCGATTCTATCGGTATTTGGTTTGAGCGTCTTTTTTACGTCTTTTCCGCAAGCATCTCATCATTCGTTAATGGGAATTCGTGCTTTTTTGAATCTTCATTTTTCTTTCTTCTATATTTTAATTGCCCTCTTCTTTCTTATAAGTAGTTTGTATGTTGCTTTTTCCAAGTACGGCCGGGTTCGTCTTGGAAAAACTAAGGACGGACGACCAGAATATTCTAATTTGCGTTGGGGAGTAATGATTTTCACGTCTACCATGTCGGCGGATATTATTTTTTATTCCCTGTGTGAATGGATGATGTATGCTAATGAACCGTTTATCAGGCAGTATTCAAATGTGATGGAATGGTCACTAACTTATTCTCTATTTCATTGGGGACCAATTGTTTGGTCGTTCTATATTATGTTAGCGGTGGCTTTCGGCTATATGCTATTTGTCACGAAGAATGGTCGGCAGAAGTTTTCCGAAGCATGTCGGCCTTTATTCGGTTATTATATTGACGGAATTGTGGGAAAGCTGATTGATCTGGTGGCGATCTTTGCTTTAATTGCTGCGACCGCGACAACTTTTTCAATGTCAATGCCTCTCCTGGCTACTGTAGTGGGAGAATTGATTGATGTCCATAATGTAAAGATGTTGTCGATAATATTGATCGTTCTAGTGGTTTGCATTTACTTGATCGCATCTGTGATTGGGATGAAGGCCATTTCTCGGTTAAGTGTTATTTGCTATACCTTCTTTATTGGTCTCTTACTGTATGTACTTTTATTTAGTGGGACTGGTAGTTTTATCGTTGATTCCGGAATTCAGGCTACTGGTAATCTCTTGCAAAACTTTATAGGGATGGCAACGACGACCAACAGTCATGGATTTACACAACACTGGACTATCTATTATTGGTCTTACTGGATGGTCTGGTGCGTTGCAACTCCATTCTTTATTGGAAGTATTAGCCAGGGACGGACGATTAAGGACATCGTTTTGCGGGGCTATGCTTGGGGGCTTGGTGGAACATACCTCTCATTCATTATTCTGAGTAATTTTGGTATTTCACGTCAGATTCATCACCTGGTCAATGCTGTTCAATTGATAAATACTGGGTATTCATATTCGCAAGTAATTCTGATGTTGATGAAGACTTTACCAGAGTATCGAATTGCACTGGTTTTGCTGGCATTAGCAATGATTGGGTTATATTCAACAGTTTTTGATTCGATTACGATGGTTATTTCAAAGTATTCTTATCGAAATTTAACTTTGGAAGAAGAACCTAGTAAGTTAATGCGGGGATTTTGGGCAGTAATCTTTGTGATTATGCCGTTGTCGCTGTTATTGAGCAACAGCTCAATGGCCAATATTCAATCGGTTGCAATCATTGCGGCATTTCCAACATCGATTGTAATGATTTTGATAGTAATTAGTTTTTATCGCAGGATTAGGAAGGATATAAAATGAAAAATATCAAAAAAAAAGGGCGGAATTCGAGTATTGAGTTGTTAAGAATTTTGAGCATGTTTGCAATTGTAATTCACCACTATGCAGTACATGGTACTTTAAATAGTGATTATTATAATCCGGCTATCATAAACACCTTACGGATAAACCTCTTTTTGCATTATCTGGGGAAGGTTGGGGTATGTTGCTTCGTGATAATTGGTGCTTACTTCCTATGTGAGAAGCGGTTTAACTTTAGGAGACCGATAAACCTTATTATCACGATGGTGTTTTATAGCTTTGGTATTTATTTAGTATTGAAATATGGTTTTCATACTGGAATTTGGGGAGCAGATACACCAGCTCGTACCTGGTTGCCTTTTCCGTTGCCTAGTGGATATTGGTTTGTATATGCCTATATCGTTATGCTGCTAGCAATGCCGTGTCTAAATATCATTATCAATAATCTGACTCAGCGGAAATTATTGCTTCTTATTATCGGATTATTTATCTTATGGTCAATAATTCCAGCCGGTATTTGGATGTTTGGTACCAAGCCTGATACATCGGTTGAGGATTTTGGTTATACGTATACGACCTATTTCTTTTTGCTGTACTTTGTCGGCGCCTACTTGAGAAAGTATCGCAATTTCTTTTGGAACTCTACCAGCATGACTGGAATTATTGCTATTGTAACGATGACTATTGCAGTGTTGTTGACGTTCTTGGTTAATGGACAGCAGTCACTTTATTATTATGAAGATATTGTTGGTACCAATGGTCCAATCGTCTTAATTAGTGCGACATTTGTTTTTGCCTTCTTTAGAAATATTCAGTTGAATAGTCGATTTATTAACTATATTGCCGGCTCGACGTTTGGTGTTTACCTAATTCATGAGGATTCGTTTATTCGGCCATTGATCTGGCAGAAATTTATTTCTTCGGCTAAAGTAGCAAGTTCAGCTCCTATGTACTTACGGCAGGCAATTATATATTCGCTAATTGTATTTATAGTTTGTATGTTATTAGATATTTTAGTGCGTAGAATATTGATTGAGAAACCAATAGCAAATATATCGAAAAGGATTTCTTTATGGATAGATAGAATTTTAATGGGTAAAAGTTGATGTGGTGGAAATTGGATGCTTTCGTTAAGGTAATAAAAGCTATAGAGAACATAGTATGTTATGGGGAGGGGCTTAAATACAATGAAAATAAATAGGAAATTAATTGATCCTGTAATAATTATTCTTTTATGCTTTGTTATGATGATTCCTTTTTTTAGGAATGGAGTACTTTATACTGGTGTTGATATGGCTTTTCATTTAAATCGTACGTTTGAGCAGTACCGAGTTATACAGGATGGCCACGTGTTTTCTTTAATAAATACATATTCATTAAATCATTTAGGTGCACCAGTTAACATGCTATATGGATTTATATATTTATATCCCTTGGCATTTTGGATGCTAGTTGTACATAATAAAGTACTAGCGGTGTATTTAGGAATTAGTACTATATTGGCTTGCGTAGCTTTATTTTCATATTGGATTGGAAATAAGTATTGGTTGAATAAAAGGGATAGAGCTTTAGCATTTGCCGTGTTATTTACTTTTTCAACTTACATTTTTGGTATTCTTTTTGGAACATTTGATCTTGCTCAAACTTCAGCGACGGCTTTTTTACCTAGTGTAGCATATGGAACATATTCGATCTTTTGGAGGAATAAGAGAGAGTGGCCGTTTTTGGCTTTAGGAATGGCAGGAACAATATATTGCCATTTAGTAAGTACATTAATTTATAGTACCTTAGTATTAACTATTATTATTGTTGCTCTTCTTTGTAAGAAGGTAAATATGTCTAAAATAGTCGCTTTACTTAAAGCAGTAGTTATGACGATATTTACAACTAGTTTCTTTTGGATTAACTTTCTGATCGTTTACCTAAATAATCCTTCAATTAATATTCCTAACTCGGGTAATATATCTGGAAATACACCGGCTGATTTCACTAATCTTTTACTAACAATGATTCTAGGTATTGTTATTACTGTACTATTTATAATTACCCTTTTGAATTGGCAAAAATTAAATAATCAGATTAAAGTAATCGGGATCTTAAGTTTCTTTTATATGTTTATGTCAATTGATATTTCTAATTTTATTTGGCATTTCTTAAACAAGACCCCAGTTAAACAAATTCAAGGTGTATTTAGATTTAGAGCTGTTATACTCCTTTTAGTGCTAGTATTTATTATTTCTGCAGTAAGTGTTATTTTTAGTAGGGAAAACTATACACTATATTCTGTAATAGTACTTGTTTGCTGTTCTTGGCTTAGTAGTAGTTATACTTTTTTCAATGATAGGTCGAATTTTACAGGGGTAACAAATTATTATGCAAAATATCAGGAGTCACCATTTTCAAATTATAAGATTTCAAATAACCAGGATTTTATGAACACTGTAGATGAAGTATATGTGGGTGTTGGATGTCTTGATTATTGGCCTAGCAGTGCACTGGTAAGGAGTGGCTCCTTAATGCGGGATTCTGCTTCCCAATCAAAACCACAATTTAATGGTGTTAAATTTAATATATTTTCCTCTACTTCAAATAAAAAGATTGCATTACCATTTTTGATATACAAAGGGATAACGTATAAAGTTACTAATAATGGTCATATAGTAGATTCCGAAATTTCAAAATACGGTTGTTTATCCTTAAGATTAAATAAAGGTAAAAATAATATTAGAATTAAAGCAAGGCTGTCGAGCCCTCAAATTGTTTGCATAGTTATATCGTTGCTTAGCTTAATACGTCAATTGCTAGTTTGTAACATTCCAAATTTTGCTAGATTATTCGTCATGACAAGTGCCTCGATCTGTGCTTGC
>NZ_CANCWK010000058.1:0-7821 GCF_947381495.1 Limosilactobacillus galli
GGCGGACCGTACCACGGTTGAGCTCGTTATTAATTGTTTGATGATTAACTCCTAATTGGCGACCAATTGCGCGATTGAAAAGTCCTTGCGACTTTAAAGTCGCAATCATCACACGTTCTTCTTTAGTAAGATGAGCATTCTGTTTATGAGTAGTCAATAAACTAGTAGACATGGTATCATTTAAGTGCGTCATTTGACGGACATCCTTTCATATAGGTTTGGTTCACTTAATATGATACCTGATGTCACGCTGAATGGCGTTTTTTATTTACCACCAACTGGGTGGCTAACTTCATTCTATAATCCACCTCAATTTAAAACTGCCCTTGACATGTACTGCTTTTTAATTACAACTTAACGTTTTTATCAAGGTAAAATAGCATACTATAAACCCAAGGCTCAATAACAAGAGACACCGTTTCGATAAAGCCTAAATAAGAAACAAATAACTTTACAGCGTGAATAGGTAAATATACCATCAACGGCCCTCGAGAAACTAATCCCATTATCCATTCAAACACGAATGTTAAAAAAATGCCAAGAACACCTAATAAGCTGAATCCTAATTTTTTAAATAAGGTATCGAAATTATGCTTTACGATAGCCACTTTCTTATCATCCTTATAAACATTCATAATTAAGGGAATCGTCGCAGTAATCGTGGCCATAAAAATTCCTTTAACATCACTAGCATCTGTTTTAGTAAAGTTAAATACTGTTAGTACTATACTATTGAGAAATACTAACATTAATGATTGAATCGCAGTTGCTTTATCATTCTTATTAAAGTCAATCATTGCTTAACCTCTATAATTTAAAATAAATTAACATTAAAGCCTAGTGACATACCAAAAAGTTAGAAGTAGAATATTCTAACTTGATAATCGTGAAAATTTACAATCTCGTCAACAGTCATTAATACATTATTACGACTATTAACCGCATTTGTAAATTACATGTTTTTCATAATTATTACCTCTCCCCTTATAACATACATATAATCCGAGAGTAAAAGTCTTAATCCCACTCAATATCTTGCTCAGCCTGATTGTAAACATTAATCCGTTCTTGGATATCAATCTTCGTTACAATCCAGCCGCGAAGGTTGAGGCGTTGGATAAAGTCGTCAATCCTATTTTCACCGTTCATTTCCTTCAATGTCACGACGATACCGAATGGAATATTTTTTCTATTATTGTGTCCAAGCCTATCCTTCGACTTTATGCTGATCCCCCACATTGGGTTCTTGTAGGCCTTTTTAGGACGCGCTGAAGATTTTACCGTTTGGTTAATATGCTTAACCGTATCCCATTTTCTAAAGTTACTACGTGCATCTTCTTCTCTTACCGCAATGTCGGATAAATCAGATTGATGATTCTCATTGATAGAGTCAATTCGTCCATTATCCTTAATTCGGCCTAGATATAGATCTAACTCAGTGTTGGTATAATCAACGCCCTGGGCCCGACTGCATTTTGAAAAGTAACATAAAGTTGCTCTTGCAAAGAAGGGATACTTATCATCCTTATCAATCGGAATTGGCAAGTTATAATTATATGTATTCCACTTATCAGAGACACCTTGGATAACAAAGCGAATTTCATCACTTGGCGTCTCAAGAATATCTTTTATGTTTGTCGGAACAATTCCATTACCGACGTAATCGTGATTTTTAGGCAAATCACCCCAGCCATAGGCTGAGTCGATTATCAAGGCTTTTGCTACTTCTCTGCTCAACCCCATTATCTCAATCAGGTAAGCCAATTTTCGTGTAATCCAGGCGGCAGAAAATGAGGTACCTCTCTCATCGATTCGGCCATCGCTGTCTACTACCTTCATGTAGCCATTTATATCGCCGCCGAAGCAACTAATATCCGGCTTAATAAAGAAAGACAATACTCCACCCTTTCTTGAATAAGAAGGTACATTGTTATCCTTATCGACAGCACCGACTACCAAAGAATTAATTGAGTCTGCTGGAGCACCGATCCGCTTAGTTTTGCTATCCTCAGGTCTTCTGTTAGTTGCACTAACAACAAAAATCACATTATATTCAACTTGAAGCTGATCCAATGCAGCACCTTCAGCCGAAATAAAGTTCTTGTTAACCTCGGTTTCTGAACCTAACGAAAGATTCCAGACCTTTATTTCCTGATTATTGCGAATAATATTTCTTATCTGCCTGATTAATGTAAACGAACTCGTTCGACTACTCGATAATGCTACCCCGAAATGTTTAACCTTAAATCGCCCACAACCATCATCCAGTTCTGGATTTAGGCTGGGTCCATCAACAATAATAGAATCAACACAGGTGCCATGATTACTATCATTAGGTTCCTGAGGGATATTTGAATCGATACAGTCTACATAGTCAACCCAGTCAGCAAAGTAAACATCTTGATCAAAAGGCGTATCGATTACTCCGACAACTGGTTCACTTGTTGGTGCAGGAATTGTCATGTCTTCAAACGAATCATTAATTCCAAAATCTGCCGATGAGTACTTCGATAAATCAACAGCTGCCATCGCAACTAGGTATGGGGCACGTTCATTCAACAGATTTATGTCATTTTCGGCAAGACGAACTGTTTGGTCATCTAGCATCTGGTCATTGCTGATATTAATGCCAACCCTCTTTAGTACCTCTTTTGTTGCTTGGCCTGTGTTATAAAGTGTCACTATCCTATAATCACTACCTTTAGCACCATTTTCATCGACAGCGAACTTCTCAACAAACCATGCATCGGCAATAATCTTTTTAAACATCGTTCGGGCAATGTCATAATGGTCAAAGTCTAGTTTGTTAATATTTTTTTCAGCGTTAAAGGTCTTATAATCAATTTCACCGCCAAATTGATTATTAAGGATCTTTTTGACCTCAAAAGCATGCTTAATAGAATTGGCAACGTCTTCTTTACTTACATAGTACGTAATGATATGACGATCCTTTTTCTCAGCATCCTGTCCAAATTTCGCACCTACTACCTTTTCATTTGGAGCTTGTCCTTTACTAAAAAAGCCGGAGATACGATTCGATTTAGCCGCAATCTTAATATAAAATGCGCTAATTAACATACCTGGGATTATATCTCGATGATCTGCCCAGTATTTTTTCATTGTCTCTAAATCATCAATTAATTGCTGGAGCTTGTCAGCTGATACTTTTGCCCCTGTCGGAAGCTTTGGAGAACCAGGACGACTCCTGTTAGCAATATGATCAAATTTACCTTTTAGGCTTAATACTTCATTCATCTGTTATCACCCCTGTAATTCTCGCGATACAGTACTCTTCGGAATATCGGTTAAAATACTGATCTCGCGGATAGTGAATCCCTCACTGCGTAACTCCGTCAGCTCTAAAGTCTGCGTATCATGGAGATCTTTATAAAAGCGTCCTAAGTAATCGTAAGGATTCTGTGGGTCACTAAAAGCTAGTGAGACCTTAATAATATTTTTCAACTCACCCGGATTAGGAATTTCCTCTGAAGTCTGCAAAATCTTACGAAATAGCTTAACGTCTCTGCCTGCTTCAGGAAATTTCGATAAATCTTCATTTAGTATAGTCTCGGCTGCGTCAATTAGATCTTTACGAGTATAGCGATCAAAATTTATTACTGCATCGAATCTTCTCCTAAAGGCCCGATCTAACCTACCATAGAGGTTGGTAGTAGCAATAATTACTGCCTCAGGATTCACATTATCTAATTCCTTTAAGACGCTTGATGTTGCCCGACCCATCTCCCGTACATCTCTATCGTCTAGCCTGTCTAATGCAAGCGAATCAATCTCATCGAAAAGAATGATTACCCGAGACAAGTTAGGCATATGATTAATTTCACTGAAAACAGAAGCAATATTCTTCGCAGTCTGCCCTAACTTACTATCGATTACCTTATTAAAGTCCACGGCTAACAATACCCGATTTAAAAGACGAGCAATCTGTTTTGCAGATTCTGTCTTTCCTGTTCCTGGCGCTCCTTCGAACAAGAACCTTCCAATTCCTACCCGGTGGTGGATTGCATTGATAATTCCTTTTAGATCCTCCGCAATTGCGGGTGGAAGAGGTAATGATGAGTTATCTAATTTCACCTCCGTTAAATACTTTGTATCATACTTAACAGATTGAGGAACTATAGTATCTACACTAGTCATTTGCGCTGTAATATAAGCAGCTAATTCTGTATCACCCATTGCACTGAACTCAGAGGCTATTCGATTCGAAATAGCTCTAAACTCATTATCATTATTACTGTAATGAGCTTTTATTAAATCTACTATGTCTTTTTTCTTCATATGAATACCTCCATTTAGAATAGTAATACTGTTTGAAATATTTTTCAACGATTTGGGTGCTTTTCGTCCAAATTAATTTTATAAACCTTATATATTCAAAAATTACCAATGCTAAATCAGTCAAAGCTATACGGATTAATCCCCGTACTTAAATTGCTATTAATGTAAGCAGTCCATAACGATACGTCTAGGCATAGCATGCCAACTCTCCTATACTAAAGACAACTTCAGTACAGGAGGATCTTTTTATGGAAAAAAAGCATGACATTATCGCACCAGTTTTCAAAAATAAACCAGTGTCAGTTAATAAACCGGCATTCTCGCCGCACCCGGCTGCCAAAATGACAATTGAAAATGTGCAATTAACCATTTTCAAAGGCGCAAATTCTAATTTAGCGGCTGAAATAGTTAAAGCTGTGGTGCGCTATGCTCATTAATTGGCACGATCCGGAACACGTTTATTTGGTTTGCGGCAAGACTGATCTGCGGAAAGGAATTGATGGATTGGCCACAGTGGTCGCCGAAAACTATGGTTTAGAGCTGTATAATAATTCTCTGTTCCTGTTTTGTGGTAGTAGAAGAGATCGTTTTAAAGGATTGTACTGGGACGGCGAAGGCTTTATCCTACTCTATAAGCGTTTTGAGAACGGTCGCTTAAAATGGCCACGTCACTGAGATGATGTAAAAGATTTAACATCGCAACAGCTTGATTGGTTATTAGCGGGGCTTGATCCGCTCCCAGTGCGACAAATAAAAGCTGCACCTTCGGGCAGCTTTTATTAAGATCCTCTGTTTAAACCTTCCGAGCTTTGATATAATAACGGAAGCAAAGGAGGTGACGCACTATGAACGAAACAATCGAGCAATTGAAGAAAGAAAACCAAGCGCTTCGAGAGCAAGTAGCCCAATTACAAGCAATGGTTAAGCTGCTTCAAAACCAACTTTTTTGGAAAAAAACCGAAGTAATTGAAAAAGTAATTGATGGACAACAGTCATTATTTAGTGACGATGAATTAGATCAGTTACAAAAAGCTAAGACGACAATCACTGAAGTGATTGAGTCAAAGAAAAGCAAGGTAGTGCGTCGCCGGAAACCCAAGGAAAATGGTCGACGGGCTGCCTTTTTAGATCATTTACCCCAAGTTGATAAACAGATTGATTTAGTTGATAAAAGTTGCCCTCATTGTCATCAAGAAATGAAAGTAATTGGGAAACGGCTTTATAGTCGTGAAGTGCAATTAAAACCGGCTGAACTATATTGCCAAAACTTGTTTCAAACAAGTTATAAATGTCCAGAGTGCGAACGTGCAGGTAAGGATGTGATTATTAGTAGTTCAATGCCGCAAGCGCTGATTCCGCATAGTTATTTTTCTAGCAGTATTCTTGCCAAAGCAGCGAAGTATAAGTTTGGATTGGCATTGCCTTTTCATCGGCAACGTACTCTTTGGCAAGCCGTTGGCTTACCAGTCGATGGCAAACAGTTAGCCACCAACATGATTAAGGTTAGTCAAACATACCTTAAGCCACTATATCAGCATCTCCAAACAATGATGAGTCAAGAGCACGTCATTCATATGGATGAAACTCCATTTAAGGTCATTGAAGAGGATAAGACTAATAGTTATTTCTGGGTAACTAGAACGACTAATGAATTTAGTAAACATCAACTAGCACTTTTCAATTACCGTAATACACGATCCGGTCAAGTAGTTGGTGAACTAGTGGGATCAGATTATCAAGGATTGATTATGTGCGATGGATATGGTGGTTATAGTGATCGGCTCTATCCTTCGGCTAAGTTCGGATCGTGTTTAGTTCATATCCGCCGGGAATTCGTTCAAATTGTGAATACGATAGGCAAATCTAATCTTAGCAATTCGAAAGCCCAGCAGGCGATCTCCTTATTGGCCCCGGTTTTCCATATGGAAAACCAACTGGAATATCAAACCAGCGATGAGAAACGGGGAGAGTGTCAAGAAGTTTGTGTAAATTAGAAAGCCTTAGCGTATGATTTAGATGAATTAATGAAACATCGCGTCTAAAGTATCACGACAAGTTTTGAAGCCGCGGTGAGAGCGATTTTCAAACTTATCATTGTAGTCCATCACTTGCGTAACAAAGAATCGGTCTAAAGCTGCTTCGTTAGGGAATTGTTCCTTTTTGTGAAGTCGTTTTTTGACCCGCTTGTTAAACGATTCGATTAGATTCGTCGAATAAATAGTATTACGAATAGCTGGCGGAAAATCATAAAAGGTAAACAAATCCTGATAATTCTGAATTTTGATCAGCTGACGGTGGTATTTTTGATCCCACTTCGCAACAAAGTTGATTAAGTCCGCTTGGGCAGCTTCTAACGTAGCTGCTTGACGAATTATTTTAAAGTCTGTCATAATCTTCCGACGATCATACTTACGAACATGCCCCATTAAATTACGAGCAACATGAACCCAACAGCGTTGAAACTTTGCCTGGGGGAAGTTACTAAAAATAGCATTTTGAAGGCCAACCATGCCATCTGCAATAAAAAGCTGAATGTCAGTAATCCCGCGTTCCTTTAGTCCTTGAAGCAATTCATTCCAGGCCTCGCCATTTTCATTTGGCGCAATGGAATAATCTAAGATTTCCTTACCACCGTCACTACGAATTCCAATTGCCACATTGATTGCTTCGCGTTCGACTGTACCACGTTTAAGTGGCACATAAGTCGCATCTAGAAAGACACAGACGTATTGATGATGTTTAAACGCCTGCTGGTGGAATTCCTGAACTAACTGTTCTACCTGCTCTGTGATATTAGATACCGTTGTTGGTGAGTAATGACAACCGTACATCTCTTCAATGAGATCTGCGATCTCACGGGTCGTGATTCCTTTGGAATACATATGAATAATCATTGTTTCTAGCGTATCAAGACGTCGAGCGTAAGGCTGAAGAATAGCATTCTGAAATTTATTTTGGCGATCGCGTGGGATCCGGATACTAATTGTGCCAAATTCGGTATCAAGCTGGCGCTCGTAAGAGCCATTGCGGGCATTACGAGTCTGGTGATTCCGTTCATAGGCTTCATAGCCTAAAACTGCCGATAATTCTGACTTCAATAATTGATTAACCGTCTTTTCTAGCTGTTGGCGAAAAATTTCTTTAAGACTAGTGCTATTGTTTAATAGCGCATTTTGCACATCTTTGTTAAACTGATTCATGGGGAAAGCCTCCGTTTTGATTGTGTTAAGCGATTCAATCATACAGGGAAGGCTTTCCCTTTTTCAATTCAAGTTTCAGAATTTACACAAAATATTTTACGCTCTCAGAAATGACATGGTCGCAAACTCAGCGATTTGCTGCTGGTTAATCGAAGGTTGAAATTGATAATCAAACTCATTTAGTCTTTTAATAATCGGAAATCTAGCACGTTTGATTCTTCTCTTTAGGCTTTCATGTTGCTGATAGACAATCTCCTTATCGGTTAATTCTAATAATGCTTCGCTAAAGCTGATTTGGCTATCGTTGACTTGTTGCCGATAATCC
>NZ_CANCWK010000059.1:0-7522 GCF_947381495.1 Limosilactobacillus galli
ATTTTTGATTAAATCAAAAATCATAGTTCGCATTTTCTTAGTTAGAAGCTAGAAAATAATAGTTAATTCCCAGCCTCCAGAGGATCTTATTTCATCATATTGGTTTTCAGTAAGTAGTGGTGCCCAGCCGTGATGTCATATTGAACAAGCTGGTAGTCGTGCCACAGCTTCTTCTGCTTCTTGGTAAAGGAATTGTAGTTAACCACCTTGCCCTGCTGGTTGACGTATTCGGGGGCCGAATTGAAGCTGTTGGTCCCATTTTGCTGGGTACTCAGCGCGTAGGCCGGCAGCTCGTGGTAGAGCCGGGTAAGCAGCGCCTGGTATGGGGTGACACGGGAGTTGGTCTGCTCAGCGGCCATCGCGATGAAGTCGTTCGGGCCGACGTAGTGCGTCGAGCGGGTCAATTTCCGTGCTCCCTGGCGCTGGGCGGCCGGGTTGGAGTAGATGAAGTAGTCGGTCTCGTGCAGCTTCAGGCCATCCTTCTTCATACTGTTTCGGTAGATTCCAGGCAGGTGGTCCCCATAGAAGACCAGGGTGATCGGCCGATTGAGCTTGCTGATCTCCTTGATGAAGTGGTCCACCGCCGCATCGGTGTAATGAATCCCCATCGCATAGTTCTCGACCTGGGCGGGGTCCGTCCCGTCGCCAACCGCGGCGTGGAAACGGTTGATCCCGTTGTAGAGGTTGTTGTACGGCAGGTGGTTCTGCATGGTGACCAGGTTGATGAACTGGGCGCCATGATGGGCCTTGAGCTGGTCCAGAGTATTGGCGTAGGCCGTCTGGTCAGACATATAAGTGTTCCGATCAATCTTCTTCTGGTGCCTGATCGGGTACTGCTTGCTGCCGAGGTAGGAGAACTTCTTGAAGCCGAATTTCGGATAGTCGGTTCCCCGGTCGTAGAACTTCTTGGAGTACGGGTGGATGGCGGCCGCGTATTTGAAGCTCTGCACGATCGTCGGGTTGTGCTTGAGGTATGGCACCAGCTGGGTGTACGGCGTCGACAGAGTCTGGGCGAAGTTGCACATTGCAAACCCGGTCAGAGACATGTACTCCATGTCGGCGGTTCCGCCACCGTAACCAGAACTAATCATGATTCCAGAGGTCGTCTGCTTCTTGATGTGGTCAATCCTCGGAATCGGGTTGGCCTTGAGGGTGACGCCGGGAACCCGGTCGGGGTTGGCGAAACTCTCACTCAGGTTGAAAATGATGGTCTGGTCTTTCAGCTGGTCGGTCCGAGTAGCATTGATCTGGCGAGCCGTCTGGTTGTACTCACGACTGATCCGTTCCATGGCGGCCTTGGAGTAGCCGTGGGGTCTGGTCATGACCGTGATGTCGACATTGTTGAGAAACTGGACAGTGGGTCCGTTCTGCTTGGCCCCAACAGCTTGGTGGATGAAGTGCGGCTGGTCGTCTAATCCAGCCATGATGGTCTGCATCCGGGAGCCGTGGTGGTTCCAAAAGGCGGAACTACCGAAGGCGCAGACGGCGAGGATTAGCCAGAAAATTCGCCACGGCCAGGTGAGCCGCTGAGCCCGGTAGCGGTGTTCCAGTACGACGATGGCGACAATGACCACGACGATAGCGATGCCGCTGTAGATGAGCAGGTGGTAGTCGATCATCTTGAGCAGGCTGTCAAGGTCGTCGATCATTGCCAGTTCAGATGGCAGAATGGGTTCATTTCGCAGGTTCATCTTTTGAATATTGGCGATGATCCAGATAATATTACTCATCCCGGTGACCAGCAGCGATAGCCAGTAGCGGTTAGTCAGTGCCTGGAGCGCCTTGAAGGTTAGGAAGATCAAAAGAGTTGTCAGCCACAACATCGACTGTTTGACGAAGATGGTATCGTTACCCATGTAGTAGATAGAAAGGTCGGCTAGCACGTAAGCGACCAGGAAGGCCAGCAGGCTGGGCCAGCGGTGGCCGATAGCCCTTGTGACCCGCCGAGTGATCGTTGATAGCTGCTGATCAGTAGTTTGGTCGGTGGCAGTAGCGAGACAGCGGTTGATCCGCCGGCTGAGCTGCCAACGGGCCTGCAGCCCATAAGGAAGGATGAGGCCAATTGCCATCCCTAATAATGCTAGGAATAGGATAATGCCGATCTGCCCTGCAAAGTTCGCAGTAAGGCTAGTCAGTTTAGCTGCCCGGCTGATGACAACCGGGTCGCTAAACAGGACTGCCAGGCCGGTCAGAAAGTAGCCGGGGTAATCCAGGGCTGCAACAAATCGGGTTAGCTGCTTGGAAAACAGGGTAAAGGTGCAGCCGGCAATAATCACGGTCGGCAGGAAGGTTGGCGTGGTGAAGCGGCCAGCGGTAACCATTGATGCGTGTGTCTGGAAGGCTGCGTTGGGCATGACGGCCACCAGCAGAATATTTATAATCAGGGCTGCGCTTAGCCATTTGATAGTCCGGCGGCGGTTAACGGTCAGCTGGTCAGCCAGGGCCCCGATTGTCAGGATCAGTAAGTAAAAGGCAACTGAATTGCCCTTCAGAAGGCCGAACATATCCTGATTAAAGAGCGATGTTGCTGCTAATGGCAAGGCCAGCAAGGTAATCCCCGTCGAAGCGCTATGCTTGCTGGTTTTGGTACGCAACCAGGGCAAAATGCCGCTGGCAATGATGACGGCAGTTGCCAGCGGAGCGGCGTTGCGACTGATGGGCAACAGGGCGTTGTAGAGACGATGGTAGTTGAATTGGTTAAAGACCAGCCAGTCAACGATGACCGCCAAAGAGGCCGTTAAGATAGTATAGAGCCATAATTTAACGGTTCGTGCAAGACTAAAGGTCTGCCGTGTTAGAACAGCCCCGATCGTCAACAGGACGGTCAAAAAGACGATGATGGTTCCGCTATGGAGAAGCTGGATCCCCACCATGGTCCAATTATTGTGTGCGTATTTGACATAGGTTAGTTGTGGTGCCCAGATGATGGCGTTGATTCCCCAGCCAAAGATAAGGAGGGTGAACGGCCACCAGGCCCGAACGTGTTTCATCGAAGATATCTCCCATTTAGTAATCAAATATAACCAGTATACCGCAAATTAATTTAAGACGCGGTTAAGAATTATTTCCCGTTACAAACATTGCTATTGACATGGTGTCACTATGAAAAGTAAACTAAAAGTGACACGGTGTCACCACACGCCTAATTTTACAGAAAGTTCGTGATAGGAAATGTTTCTAGCATTAAAAGAAATTAAACACTCTAAATTCCGTTACGCTCTGATCACCATCATGATCATAATGATCAGCTACCTGGTCTTTATCCTGATGGGGATGATGCTGGGGCTGGCCAACGAGAACAAGGCCGCCATTAACTCGTGGGGAACCCAGACGGTCTTCCTTAATAAGAACGCCAACGGTAGCCTGAGTGCCGCGATGATTACCAAAGATCAGCTCCCGACCAATGGTTTGAGCGACCACGAGGCCCTGGTTGGTCAAGTCCCGGTGGTCATCACCAGAGCTGGCAAACACCAGCAACTGAAGGAAAACGCCCAGGTGATTGGTTTGGATCGCCAGCAATTTATCGCTAAGCATAAAATCAAGCTGACGGCTGGGCACCAGGCAAAGGGTGCTCACCAGATCGTGGTGGATGAAGGACTGCGCACCAAGGGGTATCACATTGGCGACCAGGTTCGCCTGAATTCCAGCCAGCAGAAGTACGAGATTGTCGGCTTTGCTAAGAACGCCAAGCTCAATGTGACCCCAGTCATCTATACAACTCTTGCCAATTGGCAGCAGCTGAAAGGGGTCAATGACCAGGTCGTCGCCAGCGGAATAGTTGCCGACCGCGTTGAGCCGGCCAAGCACTTTAACCAGTTGAGCCGCTATTCCGTAACCGGCTTTATTCAAAAGCTACCCGGCTATACGGCCCAGAACAATACCTTTACATTCATGATTGCATTTCTGATGGTGATCTCACTGGTGATCATCGCCGTCTTCCTGTATATCTTGACAATGCAGAAGATGAGTAATTATGCCGTCCTGCGTGCTCAGGGAATCCCGGCCCGCCATCTGGTCAATGCAACGCTGGCCCAGGCGGTAGTCTTGATGTTAGTCGGTGTGATTGGCGGGGTGATCTTTACTTGGATTACCCAGCTGCTGCTGCCGCCAGCTGTCCCAATGTTAATGAACTGGCCGATTATTGCTGGGATCAGTCTTATCCTAGTGGTTCTCGGCATGCTTGGTGCGCTACTGCCAGTGCGGATGATCCTTAAGATTGACCCAGTGCGGGCTTTGAACAATTGATAGGGGGATGTAACGATGACTGCAATCAAATTAAGTAATATTAATAAGTTCTTCGGCTCGGGACTAAGCCGCGTTGAGGTATTGAAAGACGTGAACTTCACCGCCGATTTAGGCGAGCTAAGTCTGATCCTCGGGCCATCAGGCTCTGGGAAGAGCACCCTCCTGACGATCATGGGCGGCCTGCAGACGCCTGATAGCGGCACGGTCCTGATTGACCAGCAGAACCTTGCAGATTTGACTCCCAAGCAGCGCGACCAGCTGCGCCTTAATAAGATCGGCTTTGTCCTTCAGTCGTATAACCTTTTGCCCTACCTGAGTGTCCGGGATCAGTTCAAGCTGGTTGAGCGGGTTAAATGCCGGGGGAACCTGTCATCAGCCGAGTTGGATCACCTCCTGGAGGAATTGGGGATCGAGCGCCTTCTTGACCAGTATCCGGGTGAATTATCAGGCGGGCAGAATCAGCGGGTTGCAATCGCCCGGGCGCTGTATACCAACCCGCAGATTATTTTGGCCGACGAACCCACGGCAGCTCTTGATAGCAACCGGGTGAAGGTTGTCGGCCGGCTTCTCAAGCAGATGGCCCAGCAACACCACAAGGCCGTCATCGTGGTAACTCACGACCTGCGGCTACGGGAGTTTGCTGACCACACCTATCAGCTGATGGACGGGCAATTAACACAGGAAAATTAATATTTCCCGGGAAATTCCCATGTTCTAATTTATTTCTAAAATGCTGTCTTTGCTTAGCGACAATGGGCCGCTCTTGGTATAATTTAATTAGGTAGCCTACAAAAACTAAGTAAAGGAGACACACATGGCTTTTCTAGAACTGCATGATATTCATAAGTCATACTATCTCGATAAAGAAGAATTTCCGGTTCTTAAGGGGATCAGTCTGGACTTTGAACGTGGGGAGTTTGTATCTATCCTCGGAGAATCCGGTGGTGGTAAATCGACCCTGATGAACATCATCGGCGGCCTCGACCGCAATTTCAAAGGTCAGGTCCTGGTTAATGGCCAAGTACTTGACCACCATGACCAAAAGCAATTGGACAATTACCGGCGGTCAACCGTTGGCTACATCTATCAATCCTACAACCTGATTTCTCATCTGACGGTGCTCGATAACGTGCTGATTGCCCTGGATATGACCACCATGAGTCGTGAGGAGCAGCGGCAACGCGCCCTCAAGCTGCTGGACAAGGTTGGCCTGGGGGACCAGGTCGATAAGCATCCTAACCACCTGTCTGGAGGACAAAAGCAGCGGGTCGCGATCGCCCGGGCACTGGCCAGTGACCCGCAGATCATCATTGCCGATGAGCCGACTGGGGCCTTGGATGCTGAGAATACCCAAGAAGTGCTGGCCTTGCTGGATGACATTGCCAAGGATGGCAAGCTGGTCATTGCGGTCACCCACTCTCAGGAAGTGGCGGACCACGGGACACGGATTGTTCACCTTGCCGATGGCGTCATTGACGGTGATGAGCGGCTGCGGCCGACTTACCCCCTGCCTGACCAGCCAACGCACATTGCTTCCCGGCCGCTCCCGGCAGTTGCCAGTTATCGGACGGCCTTCAAGCACCTGATGTATAACTTCTGGCGTAATTCACTGATCATGCTGGGGACAGCGATCGGCATCTTTGCCGTGATCCTCTTTACGGGCCTCGGCAACGGGATTAATGGGTATATCCAAGACCAGATCAACTCACTGGCCAATCCCCGGGCGGTGACGGTTCACAAGAATCCCACGGGGAAGAAGATGACCCAGGATCAGCTCCAGGCTTCGATGCAGAACATGGCGGCTGATCCGCAGTCGATGCTGATCAGTGAGCATAACGTTGACCGGCTGCGCAAGCTCAAGGATGTTTCGGCGGTGGAACCAGGAATAATCGTTCCGGGCTTCCGTCTGTCCTACCAGAAGATGCAGCAGAGCGGAACTAACCTTTCGACCTGGAACCACTCCGTTACCACCCGGGCCATCAAGCACGGTCATAAACCGGGCAATAACGAGATTCTCCTGACTAAACAGCAAGCAATCCAGCTGACCAGTCCGACTAAGTATCGGCAATTGATCGGCAAGCAAGTCCACATTTCCTTTAATTGGATGGACAACAATAATAAACCAGTACCGGTGGAAAGTGATGTTCGGGTGAGCGGGATCGCGGATGGGCCGAGTGCCGTCACCGCGATGAACTACACGACGATGCACCGCCTGATGAAGGATAACGGCGGGACGACGGATGCTAACTTCGTGGCCGCATTCGTCAGCGACCTTGATCAGGTCCAGACGGTGGCCAACCGGATCGATAACATGCGTGACGGCAGCAACAAGCGGATCTTTGGCGCGATTACCGTTGGCTCTGTCCTGAAGACCGTTAATACCTATGTCAGCCTGGCCTCAACCGTTCTGGCGGCGATTGCCGGAATCTCACTCCTGGTATCGGCCCTGATGATCATCGTGACGATGTACATGTCGGTATCGGAGCGAACCAAGGAGATTGGAATCCTGCGCGCATTAGGCGAGCGGAAGAAGGATATCCGGCGGCTCTTTACCTCTGAATCGATCCTGATCGGTCTATTTTCGGCGGTCTTGGCGATGGTTCTAGCATTAGCAGCGACGGCAATTCTTAACCACGCCCTGTACGGTATGATTAAGTACAACGTTGTTCAGATTACCGCGGGGAACATCGTCTTTGCCTTTGTGGTGGCAATTGTGATTTCCTTCATTGCAGCCCTGCTTCCAGCACACCGGGCAGCCAACCTGAACCCAATTGATGCCCTGACGGCAGATTAGAATTAGCGAGAAGTTCAACTCTTTTGGTACCAACCAATTGAGTTGGTTTTTTGATTTACTATACAGATCATTGTTGATAGTATGATAAATTAAAATAGACCATAAAAATTTATTAGGTAGACCAAAATAGGCGTATAATAAATAACGGAGGTGTTAAAAGTGACGACAGTTTTTGTTCATGATAATGATAAGACGCAAACGGTTCATTGCTCTGACGGTACACAAGGAGTCATGCAGATTACGGATGTTGACTCAGCACCAAAGTACGATTTTAAGTTTTACGGCCATGCCCACCCGGGGTTCTACCTAAATGCGAACCAGTATCACAGTGGTGAGGAATTAAAGGTAGACGACGTTCTGGATACAGAAGAATTTCAATTGAAGTTTGTCTAATTAAACTAAATAAAAGGCAGATTGCAAGAAATAACTTGAACGAATTTAATGACGTAAATTAAGCAGGAAGATCTCGATTGGTGTGCGCCA
>NZ_CANCWK010000060.1:0-6791 GCF_947381495.1 Limosilactobacillus galli
ACGCCCTAACGGGCGCTAAAGGGGCCTATCCATCCCATGACTAAAGTCACGGGATTTCCGGCCAAACATCATTAAACGAAAAAAGCACCGCGCAAGGCAGTGCTCCTAATATTTATTCGGCAACTGGGTAAACAGATACCTTCCGCTTGCTACGGCCCATGCGTTCAAACTTAACAACGCCGGCAACCTTAGCGTAGAGAGTATCATCGCCACCACGGCCCACGTTTTCACCTGGGTTGATGTGCGTACCACGTTGACGGTAGATGATTGAACCAGCAGTAACTACTGAACCATCAGCAGCCTTGGTCCCGAGACGACGACCAGCTGAGTTCCGACCGTTGGCAGTGGAACCGCCCCCCTTGTGGTGGGAGAAGAATTGCAAATCCATAATCATAGTTGTTCACCTCCAGCAATGAACTAATTTAACATTTTAACTTCAATGTTATCTGGATAGCTCTCCTGAATATCCAAGAGACCATTCAGGAGGGTTTCCAACAGGAGCTGACTATCATGATCGCTCCTGAGTCCGGTAACTTTCAAAAAGCCGCCGTTATCATTGTCGCTCTCAATTACTGGATGGGCCTGAACAAGCTTATCCAAGCCATTGATCACTGAGATTGACAATGCTGAAACCGCCGCACAGACGATATCCTGACCATAGGGACCAGCATCGGCGTGGCCGGTAATCTGAAATGCGGTGATCCGCCGATCCGAATCTAAATTAAAACGGGCCCGAATCATTGTCTCACCTCCGCATTAAGCATTAATCTTGTTGATCGTAACCTTGGTGTATGGTTGACGGTGACCTTGCTTAGTGTGGGTGTGCTTCTTTGGCTTGTACTTGAAGGTAACAACCTTCTTTTCCTTGCCTTGCTTGTCAACAGTACCTTCAACAGCAGCACCATCAACAAATGGCGTACCGATCTTGGTATCGTCGCCGCTGACCAGGACAACCTTGTCAAAGGTTACCTTGTCACCCTGCTTAGCATCAAGCTTTTCAACAAAGATTGACTTACCTTCTTCAACCTTGTATTGCTTGCCACCAGTAACAATAATTGCGTACATATTGTGCACCTCCTTAGTATCTAAGACTCGCCGAATCAAGCAGCAAATGCTTTAAACTTGATAGCGCGCGGTTGTAGTTGTTGGTTCACAAATACAACGTTTGTATGATAGCAAATTTTCATCTCATCGTCAACCGAAAAATTTAAAAAGAAAACAGCCGTCGAAATGGCGGCTGCTGGACAACTTCTCGGGGTTAAATCTCTTCTACACAACGGAGTCCTTTTCACCACTAAAGAAGCTCACAAGCGATGCCCCCTCGCTGTTTAACTGGTTGAGCATCTTGGCGGTACTCAGGGTCATATAACGAGAGGTGTAAATCATCCCATCCTCAAGCCAATGACTGACCAGGCCAAGGAATGCTGAACAGATGAAGGAAATCTGCAAATTCAAAGGAACTTCAAGCTGTTTTTGATTATCAGTAATAGCGTTACCATACGTAGTTAAGTAATTAGCCAAGCGGTTATAGAATCGCTCATAGAAACCATTATTGTTTTCATCGTTCAAAAGAACATCAAAAATATCGGCATTTTTTTCGATATACTGGAATGCCTTCTGCAGAGAAATCACCTGCACTGTCCGCTCTTTTGACAAGCCAAAGTTCTCACTATCCACCATCACCTGGGCAAAGAAATCATCGAGAATGTCCTTCATCGCAGACTCAATAAAATCCTGCTTGTCGCGGTAGTGAAGATAGAAAGTTCCGCGGGTGATGTTGGCAGTTTCGGTAATCTTCTGCACGCTGATATTTTCAATCTTGTAACGACGCATCAGATAAACAAGAGCCTTGCGCAAACTGTTACGAGTCTTGATTACGCGCGGATCTGTTTTATTAACAGCCATAAATCATCATCCCTTCATTGATAAGCTTAAGTTCCCCCTTACTTCTATACTTCTACCACTGTTAAGTATAACGGTATTGTAAGCGCTTTGTCAAATAAAATAGCCATTCATTCTAACAAAAAATTTATGCTATATAAGACAATGTTGACATCGCCGTACTTAAGATTATATACTTAGTGCTGTCTGGAACGGTAGCTCAACTGGATAGAGCATCGGTCTTCTAAACCGAGGGTTGCGGGTTCGACCCCCGCTCGTTCCATCCTATCTTCTTAATGCAATAACGTTTGGCGGTATTTTGTACCCCAAACGTACCCCAAATAAAAAGCGCAAGTACTAAGACAGTACCTGCGTTTTTTAGTAATATATCCCGAATTATTTAAGATTTTCCATTGATTGTTACAAAATGATTGCAAAATCAGCAAAAAGTAACAATAATGTTAAATAGAAGATTGATTTGGGGTGATTAATTATGTTGCCATTATTGATTATTGTATTAATTCTCGTCGGATCGGTCATCGGTAACATTGTGGCAAACAACCGGGTTCCCGGCAAGCACAGCGCCGCCGCTCGTGACCGGAAAGCATAAGCCTATATTTCAACTTCATAAAAAAGAAGTCCTAAGACATCTCATGGTGCCCTAGGGCTTCTTTTATTAGTCTTCTTCATATTGTTTAGCAACACTAGCCAGCATTTCCAAATATTCTTTCTGCAGATCAGCGGACTGGTAACCAAAGTCGACGATCCCCATCTTCAGCAAGAGATGCCAGGCATGCCGAAAGTCTTCCTGCCGGTGGCTATAGTAGGCACCGTTCAAGAAGTGCTTAACCGCCAAGTATTCCTTGTTCAAATCGGCCAGCTTCGTCGATTGCTTGGCCGTCGTGACCCGTTGCCATTGCTCGTCATCCATTACTACCAGGTGGGTCCACTGCTTCTTCGCACTAAACAGCAGCAGGAGCGCCAGACTATTCAGGTAACTCCGCTGCGCCCGTGCCGGATCAGCGGTCCCCTGATCGAGGACGTCAGCCCACCCCGTGGCCTGAGCGAAGTCGGCCAGTTGGCAATCTAATTGGACGAAGATGGTCTGCTGACGGGTTGCCGGACCAATCAGCAACTCCTTGGCATCATCAATCGTCAGCTCAAGGTCAACCACCGTATGCAGCATCTTGGTAATATCTAACATTTAATCATCCTCATCATGCTTTTCCTGATCTGCTGTTTCATCGTCTGCCGGCTCATTATCGACCGCTTCTGCCAGTTCTGCATCAGCTGCCGCAGCCGGCGCTTCGGATTCTGCCGAACTTGTTGCGGCCGGGCGGTCGGCCGCCGAGTCCTCATCATCAGCAATAATCAGCCGCTCCGAGCGGACTGCCAATGCATCCCGGTCAGCAAGGTACCACTGCCGAACCATGGTGTAATGAAGCAGGATGTCAAAGAAGGAAACCTGCTCACCCGGATCCTTAACCTGGAAGGCCCATTCCTGACTATAGTCGTCGGGGTCAAAGGACAGGTCAAACTTAATTCCCTGATCCAACAGCAATTCCGCTCCGCTGTTATGCGGCAAGTTCATCAGCATGTAGTCGGTCTCGCCCGTTTTGACAAAGAGACGGTCAATCACGGTCAGCTGCAGGTCCGGCTTCTGAAGCTTGAACCGCTGGTCGTTAGCGGTATTCAGAATCCCGAGGTTAATCGTAAAGTTGAGATCATCGGCCAATTCGTTGGCAAACTCGATCAACGGCTTGATGGCATCCCGCAGCTCCAGGTCGCTGTGCTTCTTGAGGGCGTAGACAATGAAGTAGTTCACGAGGGCCCGGTTATTGAACTGGAACAGGCGTTGCTTGAGGTTCATGTAGAAAATCGGCTGCTGCTGGGTCTGCTCAGTGAAGGCCGCTTCACCGTTGTTGCTGACCACAAACTTGAAAATGGCGTCTTCCAGGGAACCCACTGTGGCCACAAACTCATGCCGCCCGTTCTCATCAACCGTTACGCTGGTGACGTTATGCATTTCCAGCAACCGGCCCATGAAGAGCATGCAGTAGTCGGCCGCCTGGTAGTGCTGTGGAAAATCAACAAAGGCATTATGCAAGTCCTGTTCAGCCAGCTTCTCAGCAGCCGCCAGGAGCTCCTCAGCATCATCGGTCTGGGCCAGCTGATCGAGCAGGTCAACATACTGCTGGCCGCGCTTCAGAACCTGCTTAAAGGAATCCGAAAGGGCATTGATCTTGGCAGTCGGTGAATTTTCAATCTTGTTACTAGTCATCTGCGTTCACCTGCTTCCCTGCATCCTTATCGTCAGCCAGGCTCTTGAGGTAGTCGGCATAGAGGTTGCGATTAGCCAGCTCGAAGTCCTCAAAGCTCCCGAAGGTGTCCGTGATACTCTTCTGTTCATAGCTCAGAATGGTATTCTCCTTGGAGAGGGCCAGGACAACCTGTTCGTTTTCCTTGATCGTCTGGGCCGCCGTCCGGGATTCGGTCTCCTCATCCTCCAGCTTTTGCAACTGGGCTACCAGTTCTTCTCGGGTCGCCCGGTTCCGGCTGGATTCAAACAAGCCAGAATGGGAGTTGATATCCTTGAGTTCCTCTTGGATGTGCTGCCGCTTCTCTTCCCGTTCCCGTTGGTGATCAATCAATTCCTGCAGGCGATCATTTTCGCTGGAGATCTTGTTGATCCGGTCACTGTTGTAGCGCTTGTTCTTCCGGGCCAGGGCAAAGGACTTGTTTAACATCTCGTACTCGGTCTGGTCGAATGAGAACCGGACATTCAGCACGTCCAATTCACCAAAGCGGCGCCGGTCCCACCAGTTACCAAAGTAGATCCGGTAGTGGCCGGTCTGGTACTCTTCATAATAGAAGAATGGGTAGGCCTTCCCCAGGTACTTGATCAGGTTGACACTGAGGTAACTGCTCAATTGGTCAGCCAGGTCATCCACCAGGCTCATCACGCCCTCATCGTTGGGCTGCTGCTCACGGTGTTCAATTTCCTTAGCATAACGTTGATTATCCAATAACCGGTAAACATCGCGGTCCTGATGCTGGTCGATGGCCCGAACTAATTCCTGAAGGTACTTAACCTTGGTCTCGATCCGACCCTTTATTTCTTGACTAACATCTACGGCCTTATTATCTTGCTTTTCACTTGCCATAAACATTTCTCCTTGTCTGAGTACTAGTTTAATCTTAGCCAACTTTTAATAAATTTTAAAGAAGCAAATTGACAATTGAGGACTTTCTTAACAAGTTAATCATTCAACATTGTAATCTTTATAATATGAATTATAATATATGTAACAGATATTTTACTTCCGTACGATATCTGTTACCCAACGGAGCGTTTCGAAAAGAGGCGAAGTTATTATGGCACTGAGCAAACAAGAACGTAAGGAAATGGCTCGTAAGGCCATGGAAAAGCGTGGAAACAAGAAGCCTGATGGCTCTGGTTTCGCAAAGCTTGATGAAGAAGCCAAGAAACTGAGTGACTAAGCTTTTTGAAACAATCCAAATTAAAAGAGCAAGCAATTTCGGTTGCTTGCTCTTTTTCTATTGCCTATTTTTGCTGATTTTGGCAGAAATGTTCCAACCGGTCCATCCCCGCTTTGATCTGGTCCATCGCCGTCGCGTAGCTGAACCGCAGGTAGCCCTCGCCACCGGCACCGAAGAAGGTTCCGGCAGTCACAGCCACGTGGGCCTCTTCGGCCAGCTGGTAAATCAGCTTGGTGTCATCCTGGTTCAGGAAGGATGGAATCTTGGTGAAGATGTAGAAGGCCCCCATCGGCCGGGTGCACTTGAAGCCCATCTTCTCTAAGCGAGCCAGCATATAGTCACGCCGTTCAATGTACTGCTTATCCATCGCCGTGATCGCATCCGTGCCCCCGCGCAGGGCCGCCTCGGCTGCATCCTGGGTGAAGGTCGCAATGTCCATCATGATAAAGGAGTGAACCTTGAAGATCTCACTGGTAATGTCCTTCGGCGCACAGAGGTAGCCGATCCGCCACCCGGTCATGGCATAGGATTTTGAGAAGCCGTTGGCCAGGATGGTCTGGTCTGGCAGGGCCTTGGCCATCGAGGCGTATTCACCATCGTAGTTAAGTTCACTGTAAATCTCATCACTGATAGCAAAGATCGGCTTCCCCTTGATCAGGGCAGCCAGGTCGTTAAGCTCCTGCTGAGTGTAGACGACCCCGGTTGGGTTGGCCGGGTTGACAAAGATGATGGCTTTGACCCGGTCGCCATACTTGTCGAGGTACTTCTGCAGAAGCGCTGGCGTCAACCGGAAGTCAGTCGCCGAGGTATCGACTTCCACCGCCTTGGCCCCGCCGATGATGGCGTCCGGACCGTAGATGGAGAAGGTCGGCGTCGGCACCAAGACCACGTCGCCGGGGTTGGTAACGGCGGTGATGGCCGCGTACGCCCCCTCGGTGACCCCGTTCGTGATCAGGATCTCGGTTTGCGGATCGTAGTGCAGGCCGTAGCGTTCAGCCAAATTGTCGGACACCGCCTGCAATAGGCCGGCCGTTCCCCGTTGCGGCGCATAGTGGGTCCGGTTGTTTTCAAGGGCCCGGATTCCCGCCTGCTTAACATATTCCGGGGTATCAAAGTCCGGTTCCCCAAGAGTGAACTTGATCACGTCTGGAATCTTAGAAACAAACGTTGAGAAGTCAAAAAGCTTCAGCGTCGGTACATCGTTTAGCGTGGCACGCATGTGCTTGCTCATTTCAACCATTAATTATCATGTCCCTTCTTGAAAAATGATGTCACGTTAACTATAGCCTACCTGATTTGTGCAATAGTGGTCAAGCCATTTCACAACAAAAGGGCTCTTTGTCAATCGGTAAGGATGAAGAGATTTTTGAGAACTAGACTAAGCCACTTTGGCTTTTGGTCTAGTTCTC
>NZ_CANCWK010000061.1:0-6334 GCF_947381495.1 Limosilactobacillus galli
AAATCAATGGTACAGCAAGTAACAAAAAACGATAAAGATAAGAATTCATCTTATCCTTACCGAATATCATAGAACCGCAATTTTTAAGGGATCATCACGAGTTGTACATCATTTGTGCATCAGTTTTTGAGTGTAAGCAGTCAATAACGATACGTCTAGGCAATCCCGCTACAGCCTCCCGTACTAAAGTTGTCTTTAGTACGGGAGGCATTTTTAATGGAAGAAAAACACGACATTATGACACCGGTTTTCAAAAACAAAGAAGCATCAGTCAATAAATTAGTTTTATACCACGCCCTGCGGTTACGATGAAGCTGGAAAAGCTGCTTACTTTTTTTCAATATAAAATGAGTCTGGGACGGTAGAAAGGAAATAGTCAAATGCAGGTACAATTAGACGAGAAAGACTATCAGTTGATTGCTGCTAAGGTACTGGACATAATTAAACAGAAGTATGACCTAGTACCTAAGCAGCCTAAGTATGACAACTGGGTAGGAATCAAGGAATTTATATCTGAGCTGCCTGTTATGAAAGGCAAGGAATGGGTTCGGATGTTCATCCTGACGCGGCCCGAGTTTAAGTCTTGGGTAATCAACTTAAATACCAGGCGAGGCCATCCTACAAGGATCAACTTGACTAAGGGCATTGCTTGGGTGAACGCTCATCAGGATGAAATTAACTAGAACCAATCATTGCCACGATAGGAAGTTAGTCTAGGAAAAGGGTACATGTCACGATACTACAGACGATCACTTGCTGTAATTAATATCCAAGCCTTGCAGTTTTTTCTTTAGACCTTATGATTAGCAATACTCACTTGTATGTTATTTGTGTATCATAAGGCAATGTTCAGGTCATCAATAGTAATTTTGATAATTTTCAAAATAGCATTTTTCGTAAACCGTTTGACCAAAAGCAGATATGATCAGATCATCATACATTAATTAAAGAAGCAAATTTTATCTTTTGATAAAGAAGAGTCACTGATGAATAATAGCGAATTGCAGAATAAATAACCCAAATACCATGATAGCAAGCTTTGCAAATTTTGCGGTTTGCTAAAAAAGCCTTTTCAAATTAACGATTAGGTGCATAAATACACCCATAATTTTTCCACAACATATAGGGGTGGAAATGTCAATACTTTCTATGGATAGTATTTTGCGCTATGATAAGCACCGTTAACTTGAGAGGTGGAATTTGTATGAAGGTACAAATAATTAATGAAAAAGACTTGAACAACCTGACCAACTTAAAGGTTGTTAAACGTGATGGAACCGTAACCGACTTCTATGCTTACAAGATTGAACTTGTTCTAAAGGAACTGCACGCTGACGAGGCAACCCGGCAGATGGTAGCCCTGACCCTCGTTGATGCATTAAGCAACGAGTCATCAGTTGAGGCTTCCCGGATTGCCGAATTGTTCGTAGCGGGCCTTAAGAAGGCAGATCACCCAGAACTGGCTAAGATCTACCAAGACTACCGGCGGCGTGATGAGGAAGCCTTTGCCGAGGCCACTAATCCGCAACACAAGCTTGAGCAGCTCTTTGACCGGAACTCCCGGGTGGTTCACGAGAACGCCAACAAGGATAGCAAGGTCTTCAATACCCAGCGGGACCTTGAAGCGGGGGTTGTCAGCCGGGCCCTGGGCTTGCGGATGCTTCCCGGGATCGTCGCTAAGGCGCACCTGCGTGGTGATATTCACTGGCACGACCTGGATTACTCACCAGTCACTCCAGAAACCAACTGCTGCTTGATCGACTTCGATGAGATGTTCAAGCACGGCTTCAAGATCGGAAATGCTTGGGTCTCCTCACCGCGTTCCATTCAGACTGCCACGGCTCAGATGTCCCAGATCATCGCCAATGTGGCTTCCCTGCAGTACGGCGGTTGCTCAGCTAACCGGATTGACCAATTGCTGGAGCCTTACGCTAAGCTGAACTACGAGAAGCACATGAAGGACGCTGAGAAGTGGATTGCTCCCGACAAGCGCGAAGACTTTGCACGGGCTAAGACCAAGAAGGACATCTATGATGCTATGCAGGCACTGGAATACGAGATCAACACCCTCTACTCCAGTCAGGGCCAAACCCCATTCACAACCGTCAACTTTGGCCTGGGAACCAGCTGGATTGCGCGGGAGATTCAACGGGCTATCCTTCAAATCCGGATCAAGGGTCTGGGGAAGGAACACCGGACGGCAATCTTCCCTAAGCTGATCTTTACCCTCAAGCGGGGCTTAAACCTCAACCCTGGTGACCCGAATTACGACATCAAGCAACTGGCCCTGGAATGCTCCACTAAGCGGATGTACCCAGACCTGTTGATGTACGACAAGATCAAGGAGATCACGGGGAGCTTCAAGACACCAATGGGCTGCCGTTCCTTCCTGCAGGGGTGGAAAGACCCTGAAACTGGTAAGGAGGTCAACTCCGGCCGGATGAACCTCGGGGTAGTGACCGTCAACCTGCCACGGATCGCCCTGGAAGCACACGGGGACAAACAGCTTTTCTGGCAGATCTTTAAGGAAAAGATGCGCATCTGCAAGATCGCCCTGGATTACCGGATCAAGCGGACCAAGGAAGCCAAGCCGGAGAATGCGCCACTGCTTTACATGTACGGTGCATTCGGCAAGCGTCTGAAGAAGACCGACAGTGTTGACGAGGTCTTCAAGAATAGCCGGGCCACGGTTTCCCTGGGTTACATCGGCCTCTATGAAGTCTGCACGACTTTCTACGGTCCAAACTGGGAACACAACAAGGAAGCCCATGACTTCGCCGTTTCAATTACCAAGGCCATGCACGACCTCTGTGCCAAGTGGGAAGACGAGGAAGGCTACCACTTCAGCCTTTACTCCACTCCCGCCGAATCACTGACGGATACCTTCTGCCAGGACGATATCAAGAAGTTTGGCCGGATTGAAAACATCACGGATAAGGAATACTACACGAACAGTTTCCACTACGACGTTCGGAAGCACCCAACCCCGTTTGAGAAGCTTTCCTTTGAGGAGGACTTCCCTTACCAGGCGGCCGGTGGCTTCATCCACTACTGCGAATACCCGAACCTGCGGCAAAACCCGAAGGCCCTGGAAGCCGTTTGGGATTGGGCTTACGATCACGTCGGCTACCTCGGCACCAACACCGCCATTGATCAGTGCTTCAAGTGCGGTTTCAAGGGTGAGTTTGAGGCCACGGCCCGCGGCTTCAAGTGCCCACAATGCGGTAACCATGATCCCGCAACTTGTGACGTGGTCAAGCGGACCTGCGGCTACCTCGGTAACCCTCAGCAACGGCCAATGGTTCATGGTCGGCATGAGGAAATCATTCACCGGGTTAAGCACATGAATCCGGGAATGATCGCCAACGCAGCTGAATTCGAAAAGAACCGGCAGATGGATGCCAAGGCGCACGCCGACATCACCGGTGACCAGATTTAAAACGCTGATAGAGGGACCGTCACCATTGCGGTCCCTTTTTATATAGGAGGAAAAGAGAAAAATGCCAAAAGAACGAGCAACCCGATTGCCAAATAATCCTAAGCCAAAGGAGTGGCTGGCTAAGGACCACTCCCTGCAGTACATTGCCGATTACAAACCCTTTAACTTTGTCGATGGGGAAGGGGTCCGCTGCAGCATCTACGTCAGCGGCTGCCTTTTCAACTGCCCCGGTTGTTATAACAAGGCGGCCCAGAACTTCCACTATGGGCAACCGTACACGAAGGAGCTGGAAGACCAGATTATGGAGGACCTTTCCCAAAGCTATGTTCAAGGCCTGACCCTGCTGGGCGGGGAGCCCTTCTTGAATACCCAGGTCTGCTTGAAGCTGGTTCACCGCCTGCGCAAGGAATTCGGCCACACCAAAGACATTTGGGGCTGGTCCGGTTACACCTGGGAGGAGCTGCAGAAAGAATCGGCGGACAAGCAGGAACTTTTGCACAACCTGGATATCCTGGTTGATGGCCGCTTCCTGCTGGCCAAGAAGGACCTGACCCTTCAATTCCGGGGGAGCTCCAACCAGCGGATTATCGATGTTCCTAAGTCGCTGGCGGCCGGTAAGGTTGTTATCTGGGATAAGCTCGTTCATTAAGGGAGAAGACAATGGCAGAACTAAACAGTGCAATTTGGCAGCAGGAACCTGGTTGGTTGCAGAAAAAACGACAACTGGCCACGATGTTACGTGCTCGTTTCCCAAAGCAGGACGATCAGGATGACTGGCTCGGTTCCTGGCAGGGGGAGCAGCGCAGGGCTGGGCAGTCCACGGGGCTGGTCAGTCACGACGGCGATTACGTTGCCCAACCGCTCAGTCAGGCGGTTAACGAATACTCCGAGATGCTGCAGGAGAACCTGATGGAAAAGGCCATCTTTTGGCAGGACGGCCAGCTGAACGCCGCCCACCTTTCCAGGATTGATGGCGGCCAGTTTATCTACGTGCCAGATGGGACTGCCCTGACGGCACCGATTGAACTGGCACCGACAATGACCGGGGAGAACCCGCATAACGTGTTCATTGTGGGGGCCGGCAGTCAGGTAACAATCCAGGAAACGGCCCAATTGACGAACCCAGGATCGGTATATGCAGGGACCGAAATCCTGGTGGGGACTGGGGCAACCGTTACTTACCGGCAGTTTAACCACTTTGCCGGTCAGCGGGCCCTGCAGGCGGTGCATGTCTACCAGGCGCAGGGGTCGCAGTTCCACCTCGCGTATGGCCAGTCAAGTGCGACAGATGTTGCCACCAGCCTGTACAGCTTCCTCGATGGTCAGCAGACTAAATGGACCGCAGATGTGGCCCTGCAGGTACCGGCGGGTGCGCACCAGGAATGCCGGCCGGTACTCGACGGTTATGGTCAAGGGACGACTGGTCGCCTGTATGTTTGGGGCCAATCAGCAACGCCGGCGGATCTCAAGCTTGACCACTTCAAGGTCGGCTCCGGTGAACCATTGGATATTGCGGAAGAAGTGAAGCGGCTGGCCCCGGATAGTGCGTTTAACGACCTGCTTCCGGCCGCCAGTTGGCTAAAAAATAAGTTTGAGCGGGCCTAAAGCATGTTACGTGCTTGTTACAAAACCGCCGTTTTTCCGGAAAGAGAAGCCAATTTAACCTTTCAAATAGTTAAATTGGCTTCTTTTTTGTTGCTTATATTACAAATTGCCTGGATAAACGGAGGTCGGATAAACTCCCGTCATGACGACGATTACTGCTAAAAAATCAGTAAATATTACGGAGATTGTTACAAGTTATTACGTTAATCCGGGAATTTGTTATTCCTGGGTAACTCGCCTGTAATTTACGGAGTGTATAGTATAAACCGTTGATTGATATGAGCGATCAACATTCTAACTAAGATAATAAAAAATATTAAAACAAAGAGAACTGAAAAGGATGGGATTGAATCTTTATGAAGTTATCTAAACACATCGCTAAAATTACTGCTGCTGTTGCTGGTGCCGTTGCGCTGGGAACCATTGCAACTGCCACTACTGCTAACGCCGACTCAATTTACACGGTGCAAAGTGGTGATACTTTATCAGGAATCTCCTACAAGTTCGGCCATGACCTGAGCTTTGTTGACACCCTGGCATCTTCTAACCAGATTGCTAACAAGGACTTGATCTATGTTGGCCAAAAGCTGGTTATCAAGGACAACGGTGAAGTTGCTCCTGCTACCCAATCACAAGCTGCTACCCTGCCTAGCGCAACTCCAGCATCAGCATCTGCTGCCCAAACTTCAGCAGCTACACAAAGCGCTGCTAGTCAGGCAACTGCTACAGCTAGCCAGGCTACTAGTCAATCAGCTGCTACTCAGGCAGTTGCTACTAGTGCCCAACAAGCACAACCTTCAGCCGCTCAACAACATACGGCTAGTGCAACTACGCAAACTGTAAACGCTGCTGCAACTAACACTAGTTACACTTCCAATGTTGCTGGTAATGATGCTGCCGCTAAGGCTTGGATTGCTGCTCGTGAATCTGGTGGTAGTTACACTGCCCGGAACGGTCAATACGTTGGTAAGTACCAATTATCTGCAGCTTACCTGAACGGTGACTACTCTGCTGCTAACCAAGAACGGGTCGCTGACCAATATGTTGCCAGCCGTTACGGTTCTTGGTCTGCTGCTCAGTCCTTCTGGCAATCACATGGTTGGTACTAAGATCAACTTTAATAATTAAATTTTAAGATCTATGGTGAGTTACCATAGATCTTTTTTGTTATATGTTACAAATGAAGGGATACGTTGTCTCTTTTTTACTTTATGCAGATTGCAAGAAATAACTTGAACGAATTTAATGACGTAAATTAAGCAGGAAGATCTCGATTGGTGTGCGCCAGTT
>NZ_CANCWK010000062.1:0-6283 GCF_947381495.1 Limosilactobacillus galli
TCCTTTTTTAGTCTACTTTGAGTCTAACCTTGTTAGGCTTTTTTTGTTAAATGTTACGAACTAGCAAATCGCGTTTACCTTAACTTCTTGTTATAAGCAGGCGTGGGCCAACTTCTTCAGTCCAGCTACCGATCCAACCTTCCAAACTGTCGATCGGGTTCTCAGTACTGCTGGCCTAATCAAACTTGGTGAAGCCGTTCAAGCTGGCACCTGGGATCACGAAGCTCAAGGCCTGCCTGAAAAGAAAATTACCCGTTTAAAAAAGCTCAGTGAAAAGATTAATCAAAGCCAAAGAAAGGATGATCAAACCGTGAAACGGTACTTTGAACTTTTTGCGATTGTTGCAATTATGACCTTAATTACCATGGGCATCCAGGTTGGTTTAAGCCACTTAGTTCCTATTACTGGTTTTTGGTGGACCTACTTTTCCTTTGTGATCATCTTCTTTGCCTTATTGGCCACGATTTTACATTTGTTAACGGTTCGTCTCCACGCCCGGAAATAATTTCCCGGAAAATCATCATTAAATACCCCAAAAGGGACCAAGCATGCGCCTGCTTGGTCCCTTTTTTCGGTAAGAATTGATTTTAGTATTTGCAAATTTGATTTAGTACATGCTGTTATAAGGCTTTAAAGTGGGTTAAACGGGCTACGAAGTCCTCTTTAACCACCGGATTGTAATAACCGAGGTGCATAAGTTCATCGCCACCAAAGATCTCTTTCGTCGCAACGTTTTGGTATTTCCGGTTTGGATCTAAGCCGACTAGCTTAGTCTTAGTAAAGAACGGTTGCGCTTCGGCTAATAACTGACAGTCCATCACGAGGGCTTCACTTTGATCCTTAGCGACAAACATCCACGCCACTTCATTTCCAGCTCCCGGATCCTTCAAACGGAAGAAATCACCATTTACTACGAGGTCGCGAACTTCTTGATATTTACCAATTTGCTCTTTGACCGCCTGTTTTTCTTCCGTCGTTAACTTGGTTAAATCAAGTTCATAGCCAAAGACGGCACTCATGGCCACGGCCCCCCGGGTTGCAAAGGAAGTCGTCCGGCCAGTCTGACCATTTGGCACTGCCGAAACGTGAGCGGTCATTAAGGACGGTGGGTAAACCAGGCTAGTCCCTGCTTGGATCCCCAACCGGGCTACCGCATCGGTGTTATCACTTGTCCAACTTTGTGGCATGTAATAAGCCAGGCCAGCGTCAAAGCGACCACCCCCACCAGAGCAACCTTCAAAGAGCACATCTGGAAAGGCACTGGTCAAGCGGTCCATTAACTGGTAAACCCCTAACATGTAACGGTGATAAACTTCTCCTTGCCGTTCTGGTGGTAAGCCCACTGAGTAAATATCGGAAAGGTGCCGGTTCATGTCCCACTTCACGTAGTCAACATCATTGGCAGTTAAGATCGCCTTAACTTGCTCAAAGATATTATCAACAACTTCTTGACGACTCAAGTCTAGAATGTATTGGTCCCGAGCTGGGGACGGTTCCCGGCCTGGTACTTGCATCAGATAATCAGGGTGATTCCGGTACAAGTCAGAATCATAGGAAATCATTTCAGGTTCAAACCAAAGCCCAAACTTTAGACCTTTCCCATGAACGTAGTCGGCAAAGTGTTTTAAACCATGCGGAAACTTCTTGGCGAAGACTTGCCAGTCACCAAGGGAAGAATCATCGTTACTCCGGTGACCAAACCAACCATCATCCAGGACAAACATTTCAATCCCGAGATTCTGAGCTTCATCAACAATGGTCTGGAGCTTCGCCTCATCAAAATCAAAGTAGGTTGCTTCCCAGTTGTTCACTACAATTGGGCGTTGGGCGTGCTTGAATTTAGACCGGACAACCCGTTCTTGGATTAAGTGGTGGAAGCCCTGGCTCATCCCGTTTAGGCCGTGGCTAGAGTATGTCAGCAGCACTTCTGGAGCTTGAAAACTAGCGCCGGGTTGAAGTTCCCAATTAAAGTTAAAGTCATTAATTCCAGCAGTTAAGCGCGTTTGGCCAAATTGGTCTTTTTCAACTTCAAAGGCGTGGTTACCAGAGTAAACAAGGGCAAAGCCATAGGCCTCCCCACTAAACTCCGTCGTCGCCGGATCAACTAAGGCCACAAACGGATTCATTTGGTGACTAGAAGAGCCCCGAATACTACTGTATTGGTGGATTCCCGGCGTTACCCGGGTCCGGGTAATTTGGCGTTCCCGTACGTGGGCTCCCGGTAGGGAAATCACATCCAAATCCCGCCCCACAAAGTCTAGTTGCATTGAAGCCACTTTTTCAAGCTTTACCTTTGCTTCCCCGTGATTAACTACTTGGACCGACCGGGTAATGATTGGATAGTCGCGGTAAATCGTGTAGGCAAGCTTAAATTCAACCTGGCTCTTTTCGTCTTGCAAAGTAACTGTTAACGTTTGGGCCTCATCGTCATTTTCAACATACGCGGCTGGTAACCCTGTCAACTTTGGTTTTCCCGGGGTAATTTCGTAACCAACATACTTAAGCATCAAAGCGTTGGCGCCATCAGCCTGGCGAACGACGCTTGCTAGTGTCCGGAAGTTCATTTCCCCGGCACTGCTGTATTCTTCTGGAACGCTGTCCCGGGAAAAGGTCCGGTCCTTTGAGCCAGGAAGGTTACCAGAGAAGCCCCGGTCTAACCGCGGATACCGTAATTGACCATGGTAGGCTTTGACAGCTTGACCAAAGTAAAGGTGACTAAGGGTAGCCCCAGCTTCCACACTGAAAAGATAGGAAATTTGACCGTTGCTTAAGTGAAAGACTTTTTGTTTCTCATCAAAGGTAATTAATGTTTCCATCACATCATCTCCTATTTAACGGTTAGAACTTCATCACCAGCATCAACGACTTCTCCACTAGTTTTAATGAACTTAAATTCCTTAAACTTATCAGAGTTAGTGACCGTTACCATCACCGTATCATCCAACCCCGCTTTTTGAATGGTTGGTTGCCAGAACTCGAGAATTTCATCGCCGCGCTTAACAGCTTGCCCCCGGTTGACGTAAGATACAAAGCCGGTCCCTTTCAGTTTGACGGTTCCTAAGCCCACGTGAATCAAAACAGCCATGCCGTTTTCCGCAACCAAACCAACTGCGTGGCGGGTATCGTCAAAGGTTAACCGAACCGTCCCGTCAAAGGGAGCGAGAACCTTTCCATCACTTGGCTTAATTGCAAAACCTTGTCCAAGTTCGCCCTTGGCATAATGTTCATCATTTACATTGGCTAGGGCCACGAGCTTCCCAGAAACTGGTGCGGTAATGGTAGTTGCTTCCGTTTGACTATCAGCTGCATCGTCTTCATCCTTGAAGTTTTCACCCCAAGTCCGTTCGAGTTCGTCGACGATTTGGGCGTGCTTTTCTTCGGTTAAGGTAATCTTTCGTAAGAAGATAATGATGGCAATGATCATCAAAGCCGCTGGCACTGCCAACATCAAAAGTTTAAAGTTCATCCGTTGGGTAGCCGTAATTGAAGCGGCTGTCGCTCCGGTCGTCATCCCAGCAATGATCGCAATTTGACCAACGACCCCGTTAGAGACAGCACCCCCGAACTTATCAATCAACGGCCGGATGGATAAGGACAAGGATTCATCCCGGTGGCCTAACTTCCATTGCCCATATTCAACTGAGTCAGTGATAATCATTAAGACAATCAAGAAGACCATTTGTTGAGGGAAGGCATAGATAATCCCGGCAGCTAGAGAAAGGGCCACGCTTTGGCCGGCAAAGGCAAAGAGCCCTAAACCAAGGACCATCACTAACAAACAACCTGCAAACATTTGATGACGACTGAATTTCTTGGAAAGAATTGGGAAAAGCGCCGTGGCTGCCATCCCTGCGAAAATGTTAATCGTTGAAAGCACTGAGAAGGCCGTCGCTTTCCCAACGATGTAAGTGAAGAAGTAAATAATCAAGGAGTTGGTGATGTTATTACCAATCCCGTAAGCTAAGTAGGCTAAAGCTACCCAAAGTAATTGGTCATTTTTCGCCACGGCTTTGAAAACGCCAATCACCCCAACGGTATCTTTTTCGTTATGCCGAATATCAGAATCTACTTCGCGGTTAAAAATTCCCACACCCCAAGCCGATAGGAGGGATAAGAAACAGATAATGGCCGCAAAGATCATCCAACCCCGGGTATCACCAGTTGAAGTCTTGGTAGCAGAGAAGAAAATTACGGCTGGCATAACTACCACCCCAACTAAGGAACCCCCGATGGCTGAACCGATCCGGGCAAAGGTCGCCGTTTTTTCCCGTTCTTCGGAGTTCGTCGTCAACGAAGAAAGTAACGACCAAAAACCAACGTCCTTAAAGGAGTAGAAAATATCCATCGTGATGTACATAATCGCAAAGACCACGAGGTAGGCCATCGCATTGGATTGGTACAAATTGCCGAGGGGCGTAAAGAGGGCTGCTAATAGTAGCGTTGAAACCGTCCCACCAGCTACAATCCATGGCCGGGAGTGGCCCCACCGCGTCTTAGTCCGGTCAATCCAGTTACCAATGAAGGGGTCAATGAATAATTCAGCGATCCGTAAGATCATAATAATTGCTGTAACTAACCCGATCATTTTGGCATCTAAGGCCTTATTTCCCGAATCAAATAAGTGAGAAGTAATAAAGACAATTAGATAACCAGATAACAAAGAGTAAAATGAGTCATTCCCATAAGCCCCAAAACTATAGGCTAATTGTTCTTTTACGGTCATGACACCTTTCTTTTTTGCCATTGTTAATTCCGCCTTTCATATCTTCGTAAGTTATGTATTCGCTTACAAAAACAATATATCGAGTTTATCCGGAAATAAGAATGGCAATAGCCCGTGAATTGATGCCAATTTGTTCACTAGACAAATTAACATCTATTTTCTATAATCAGCTTAACAACAGGAATAAATTTTTATTGAATTTACATAATGACATCAAAAGGTGGCAAAAAGATGAATGGTGAGTACCGCACGCTGGCAACTGATAGTATTGAAGCAGACATTTTATTTTATGGTTTAGAGCGTTGTCGTCCCGGGCACGTTTTTCGTGGTAATAATATCCGCAGTAATTATGTACTCCACTTTATTTTGCAAGGTCAAGGAGAATTTGCGGTTGCCAACCAGCACCTTACGACCCTCCACGCGGGTGATATTTTCTTATTACCGAAGGGTAAACCGGCCTTCTATCAAGCTGACCAAAGTGAACCGTGGACCTATTTCTGGATTGGCTTTAATGGACTAAATATCGATACAATCCTTGAAAAAACGAAGTTGGCGCAGCGTTATTTTCTAAAAGACGTTCAAGGGTCTCGGTTTGCTAACACCCTCACCCAACTTTACCAAGCCCTCCACAACGAATATGGGTTAGCCAATGATTTACACATTAAGGCTCTTACTTTTGAAATGTTCTTTAACCTCCTTAATGAATTTCCCGGTAGTAAATCCCCTAGCCATAATCAAACGGAACTTCAATTCCAAGCGGCCGTCAATTATTTAAAAGCCAACTACCAAGCTGGTTGTACCGTTACCGATTTGGCCCACCACCTTGCCCTTTCACGAAGTTACGTCTACGATCTTTTTAAACGCTATGCCAACTCTTCCCCACAGCAATTTCTAACTCGCCAACGGATGGAAGACGCTAAACAACAACTAATTACTACCGCCCTCCCCATTAAAGAAATCGCCAGCGGGGTTGGATATAGCGATACTTATACCTTTTCAAAAGCCTTTAAAAGGTATGCTGGAGCCAGTCCTAATGCCTATCGTCAGCAGAATCGGCTTTAATTTCCTGGGAAATAAAACGGAGGGATGGATTATGGAATTCAATCAAGGATATCGCCTCAATAACGGTGAACAGATCATCGTACTGAAAGAGTTTCATCACTATCATTCAGATCAAACAGATTTTTTAATCAAGACTGCCAATAATCAAAACTATATTATTTCTCGGGAAGAATTAGCTGAGCTACTTAAAAAGCCTCGTTCAACAGAGGAAAAGCTCGCCCTTTATCTCCGCTACTTTAGCGGTCGTCTTGATGTCTATGCCCAAAAATGGTCAAACGGCAAGGGCTATAGTCCAGCTCTCAAAAATTGGTGGGACTTCTATAATCTTCGAAATAATAAAGCTGCCCAAAACAAATTAACCAAAGAGTATCTTCCTTACACCACCACTACGATTTTCGACCAAATTACTAAGGATGATGGTTAACGTCAATTGCTAGTTTGTAACATTCCAAATTTTGCTAGATTATTCGTCATGACAAGTGCCTCGATCTGTGCTTG
>NZ_CANCWK010000063.1:0-6211 GCF_947381495.1 Limosilactobacillus galli
TTTGAGCGGTAATATAAACGAGGACGACCGGACCGTTGGTGGCATTTGAGATAAATATTCTGACCAGCTTCATAACTGTAGATGTGATAAGGGTAATCGTAAGTCTTACCATTGAATTTTTGACGACGAATTTGGCGAACTGTACCACGTTTAAGCTCATTATTAATGGTTTGGTGGTTCACTCCTAATTGACGACCGATTGCGCGATTGGAAAGTCCTTGCGACTTTAAAGTCGCAATCATCACTAGCTCTTCTTTAGTAAGGTGTGCATATTTGCGATGAGTGGTCAAAAGGTTAGTGGGCATGGTATCATTTAAGTGCGTCATTTGACGGACATCCTTTCATATAGGTTTGATTCAAAAAAAGCCCCAGCTAGTCGCTTTTAAAAGCGAACTAACTGGAGCTTTCGCAGGTTACTTAGGGAGGAAACATAGTTGATTTAATTTTACTAAGCATTCATTACCGCTCTTGCTTCCGCCGTTTTAAGCCTGTTCCCATTAATCCAAGTAACGTTGCTAGGCCGGCTGCTACCAAACCAGTAGCTGATTGGTCACCAGTTTGAGGGAGTTTCTTAGCAGGGGCCTGAGAAGTAGAAGCCGCGGTTGGAGATGCTGGGGTGGCGCCTGAGGTAGGTGCTTGTGGCACTGCCGAACCTGGCGTTGTCGGTGTTGTTGGTTTCTCCGGCGTTGGCGTCATTGGCGTGTGGTAAACGACCGGAGTATCCGCCCCTGGATCTTCTGGTGTGACGGTTGACGTTTCCGGCGTGTAGCCCGGAATGTCCGGCACTGGTTCGTCTGGCACTACCTTGGTTGGGTCAGTTGGATCCGTTGGGTAGGTTGGCGTTGGCGCATCCGGAATCTTGTTACCGTTTGGATCGACCGGAATAATCTTACCATTTGGCGTGTAGACTACTTGGTCCGTAACGTCTGGGTGATCTGGTGTAGCGGTTAATCCCCCGGCTGTCTTCTTATCAGCGTGGTAGCCTTGAATAACTGGCGTATTAACCTTACCAAAGGTGTGTGAACCTGTCCATGGTGTCGTACTAATCGTCTTTCCAGTTACCTTATCAACCGTGACGGTCCGGGTAAAGGCATTCTTTTCCGTTGATGTCGTTTGCGTATCTGGTTGACTACCATCACTGTAGTGGTAGGTAATCGTTTGGGTAGCGTCACGGGTGACATCCGTTTGATCTTCGGTGTACTTCGGACCATTTGGATCATTTGGATTAATTGGTTCGCCTGGGTTCTTTGGATTATCAGGCGTGACCGTCGTCGTACCGTGCTTCAAGACAACAAGGTAGGTCTTGCCGTTGTTGGAATCGCTAAATTCTGAACCGGCTTTGCCAGTAAAGCCATCTGATACTAAGACGTAGCCCTTGTCTTCCAGTGACTTGATTGTGTCAGTCGTTGTATAGGTGATCTGGTCACCGTACTTACCGGACAAGTCCTTAGTTTCCAGCACAGCATTATTGCTGTCTTGGTCAACGTACTTAACCGTCAAGGAACCATCCTGCTTGTTGTAGACCACTGGCGTGTCCTTGCCCGGGTTTTCTGGCGTTACCGTTGGGGTTTCCGGCGTGTAGCCTGGAATATCTGGCACTGGTTCGTCTGGTACTACCTTGGTTGGGTCGGTTGGATCAGTCGGATACGTTGGATTTGGCACATTTGGAATCTTATTACCGTCAGGATCAACCGGAACAATCTTGCCGTTTTCGGCGTAGGTTACCGTGTCCTCAACGTTTGGCTTCTCCGGCGTAGCCGTCAAACCACCCGCTACCTTCTTGTCGGCGTGGTAGCCATCAACAACTGGTGTAGTTTCAGTACCAAAGGTCTTAGAGCCTGTCCAAGGAGTAGTTGAAATCGTCTTACCCGTTACCTTGTCAATCGTAACCGTCCGCGTAAAGGCATTCTTTTGCGTTTGGACCTTGTCACTCGGCGTCTTGTCGCCGGCACCCGTGTAGTGAACAGTTTGGCTAGCATCCTTAGTTACATCCGTTTGATCTTTGGTGTACTTCGGACCATTTGGATCATTTGGATTAATTGATTCGCCTGGGTTCTTTGGATTATCTGGCGTGACCGTGGTAGTACCATGCTTAAATACGACAACGTATGTCTGGCCATTGTTGGTATTGTCAAATTCTGAGCCAACTTTACCAGTGTAGCCATCTGAAACTAAGACATAACCCTTATCTTCCAAAGACTTGATGGTGTCGGCTGTCGTATAAGTGATCTTATCGCCGTATTTGCCGGATAAGTCTTTAGTTTCTAGAACCGCATTGTTACTGTCTTGGTCAACGTACTTAACCGTCAAAGAACCATCCTGCTTGTTGTAGACGACTTGCGTGTCCTTGCCGGGATCACTTGGCGTAACCGTTGGCGTTTCCGGCGTGTAGCCCGGAATGTCCGGCACTGGTTCGTCTGGCACTACCTTGGTTGGGTCAGTTGGATCCGTTGGGTAGGTTGGCGTTGGCGCATCCGGAATCTTGTTACCGTTTGGATCGACCGGAATAATCTTACCATTTGGCGTGTAGACTACTTGGTCCGTAACGTCTGGGTGATCTGGTGTAGCGGTTAATCCCCCGGCTGTCTTCTTATCAGCATGATACCCCTGTACTACTGGCGTATCAGCCGTACCAAAGGTGTAAGATCCCGTCCATGGCGTAGAGCTAAGCGTCTTGCCAGTGACCTTATCAATCGTTACCGTCCGCGTAAAGGCGTCCTTTTGAGTGGTCGTAGTTTGCGTATCTGGTTGACTACCATCACTATAGTGGTAGGTAATCGTTTGGGTTGCGTCACGGGTGACATCCGTTTGATCTTTGGTGTACTTCGGACCATTTGGATTAATTGGTTCGCCTGGGTTCTTTGGATTATCAGGCGTGACTGTTGTCGTACCGTGCTTCAAGACAACAAGGTAGGTCTTGCCGTTGTTGGAATCGCTAAATGTTGAACCGGCTTTGCCAGTAAAGCCATCTGATACTAAGACGTGGCCCTTGTCTTCCAGTGACTTGATTGTGTCAGTCGTTGTATAGGTGATCTGGTCACCGTACTTACCGGACAAGTCCTTAGTTTCCAGCACAGCATTATTGCTGTCTTGGTCAACGTACTTAACCGTCAAGGAACCATCCTGCTTGTTGTAGACCACTGGCGTGTCCTTGCCAGGGTCTTCTGGCGTAACCGTTGGCGTTTCCGGCGTGTAGCCAGGAATATCAGGTACTGGTTCGTCTGGCACTACCTTAGTTGGGTCGGTTGGATCGGTTGGGTAAGTTGGCGTTGGCGCATCCGGAATCTTATTACCGTTTGGATCAACCGGAATAATCTTACCGTTTTCGGCGTAGGTTACCGTATCCTCAACGTTTGGATTCTCTGGTGTGGCCGTCAAACCACCCGCTACCTTCTTGTCGGCATGGTAGCCATCAACAACTGGTGTATCTTCAGTGCCAAAAGTCTTAGAACCAGTCCAAGGCGTCGTTGAAATCGTCTTACCCGTTACCTTGTCAATCGTGACTGTCCGCGTAAAGGCATCCTTTTGCGTTTGGACCTTGTCACTAGGCGTCTTGTCGCCAGCACCCGTGTAGTGAACGGTTTGACTAGCATCCTTAGTTACGTCCGTTTGATCTTCGGTGTACTTTGGACTGTCTGGATCGTTAGGATTGATTGGCGTATTTGGATCCTTTGGATCTTCTGGCGTGACCGTTGTCGTGGCGTGGTCATAGTAAACCTTGACATCGCTGTTTTCGGTATTGCCATCAACCGTTTCTGCTGCAACCGATTCTTTATCTGGAGCCGTGTAGCCGTAGTTAGTCAAGTCTGGTGACACTACTTCATCCCAGCTGCCTGATTCTACCGTCCAGTCGCCATAGGTAACTTCACCAGTTACTTTGTTAGTATCAACCGTCCGGGTCAAAGTTACGTCTTGTTCAACCGGTTGTGCTAATCTGCTTGGAATAGCCTCCCCAGTCTTCTTGTCAAGGTACTCGATGGTCCGTTTTACGGTTTTGGTTTCGTTTGTAGTATCAGAGTGTTGTGGGTAATAAACCGTCACCGTAGTATCATTACTGTTTTCATTAACCGTTGCTGCCGCAACCTTACTTGCATCAGAACCATCGGCAAAGACTGGTGCATCATACCCCTTGCTTGAAAGGTCAGGTGAAGTCTGTTCAGCCCAACTACCATCAATAGTCCAGTTGCTGTAAGTTACCTTACCAGTTTCACCATTAGTAGTCTTGGTGCGGGTTAAAGTTACCGTTTGCGTTACTGAGTCTGCTACGGTATTGCCAGTTGTCTTATCAACATAGTTAATGGTCCGCGTCACATTTTTGGATTCTGTTTCAGTAGTGTCATCTTTAACATAAACTACTTTAGTATCCATAGTTGGGTGAGACGGTGTAACGGTACCATTATCCACATCAGTATTAGGTTGATCTGTTGAGATGTGATAACCCGGAATCTCTGGGACTGGTTCGTTAGATTTAACTTTGCGTGGATCGTCTGAATCGTTGGTATATGGAACCTCATCACCAATCTTGTTTCCATCTTTTTTATCAACGGGAACGATGCTACCAACTTGGGTGTAATTGTAGGTTAACGAAGTTGATCCAGCAATATACGGGTTAGGGAAGGCATAGGTATCCAAGTATCCCCCATTGCTTTCTTGGTATTGGCCAGTCCCATCTACTGGAACAGTCATCGTTTTTACAAGTTGACTGTTTTTATAGACCTTAACCGTGAAGGAGCCACCGCTATTCAAGGTGTAGTCAGCATCAAGACCTGCATCGGTAAAGTGACGCTTCCACGTCTGACCAACCTTATCGGCAGTATATTCGGAAACCTCACCGCTTTGATTACCTTCAGTTTTAGTTAAAACATAACCGTTTACGACCTCTGGTGCTGAAACCTCAATGTATTTACCAGCTAAAACGGTTTGTGGATCTGATTTAGTACTTACTAAATTACCAGCTTTATCATAATAATTGATCGTTAGCGGAAACTGACCGTTGGTTGGCAAAACCCCAGTAATAAGGTTATTACCTTGACTTCGATCAGCAGAGTCTTTTTCACCATCGGAGGAATAGCCATAGTACAAGATATTATTGTTTTTATTATTTTCATAAACCGTATAGGTATCACCATAATTATTGAAGGTAATCCCATTTTGGCTCTTACTTTCGCCACTCGCTAATTTAATTGGACCAGAAATCGTCCCATCCGCTGACTGAGCAAAGATATAAACGGTACCACTTTCACTACCGTCTTGCTTTACCGCTCCATAATAGCTCACATCATTTAATTCATCTTTAACTTCCTTAAAGACAAAATATTCACTGTATGTGTCATTGTTAAATTGACTTGGATAGTCTGATGGCAATGACGTCGTTACCGTGGGAGTATAGTCTGCTGTTGTGCCTTGCGTACTACTTGAGGTAGCTGCAAATAAAGCCGTCAGCAATTGGCTAGCAGAACGATTCTGTTGCTTTGCACTACTGTTAGCTTTTTCACTTGTGGCACTTTGACTTTGCGCACTATTACTGGTAGTAGCAGATGCGACTTCATTTGTCGCACTACTTGCAACCGCACTAGTCGCTGTTGCACTAGCATTATTAGCAGCACTCTTATTAGTAGTCGCACTTGATGCACTTTGCGCATTTAAACTTACACTACTTGCTGAACCCAGCGAACTAGCACTGGAACCATTAGTTGATGCAGTAGTTTCTGTTGCTCCGGACGTTTGCGTATCCGCATTAGCAGAAATTGTCGAAGCTCCTGCATAGATTGAAACTGAAACCAGCACTGAAGCTACTCCAAAGGACAGCTTCCGCAGAGCCCAATGTTGGTGTTGATCAGCATGTTGCTGATCATATAATTTTTGATTATTTTTCCCAAGCATTTTCTGATTCTCCAATCTATTTATAAGTCAAATTACTAAATATCAATCACTTATCATCAACTTAATAATACTTCAAAAAAAGAAAAAAACAATACTTATTTTTATCTAACTATTTTTAATATTAATTTTTATGGAAAATTAAAAATTATATATACTTGGTGCCTATTCTTAGCGATTTAGCTCTGCTCATTATTTTGTCGAGGGCGGCTGTAAAATGTAGGAAATCGGCGGTTTAAAATTGTCGGTTTTCTTGCATTTTTTGTATACTCACTTTATTAATCTTTTGAGGAAGTGATGAGTATGCGAAAAGACGTTTACGAAAGGATGA